>JAPLUJ010000443.1 GCA_026397695.1 Verrucomicrobiota bacterium
CATGCTAAGATGTTCGGTTGCGGTGTTTCCTTGGGAGATGGTTTTCGCGTGCCTTGCCATGCACGCGAAAATACACCATTTCGCCTGATTGTCAACTTAAAATGACAGTATTGGGCGGGCCGCCCGTGCCCCTCTTGAAACGGCCATCGTGCAAAGGGCGGAAGAAGCCATCCGTCGTCACCTGCGACCGGAGTTGGTGAACCGGTTGACGAAAATCGTGCATTTTAGGCCGTTAGAAATAGAGACGGTGCAGGAGATCCTCGGGAAATTGTTAGCCACCCTGAACGAGCGTTTGGCGGATCGTGGCGTGACGGTGGAGTTGGACGCGACAGCGGAAGAATTGATCCTGCGGGAAGGATTCAGTGCGGAATACGGCGCAAGGAACCTGGAGCGGGTGATGGACCGGATGCTGGGCACGTTGATTGCCGAGGCTCTGCTATGCGGGAAAATCACAGCGGGACAAACGATCCGACTGGAAGCGAACGGCGATGATATTCAGTTTTGCCTGTCTTCCACGCCTTGAAATCAAACGAACCTACATCTTCACGATCATCCCATGGCCAATCAACAAAGAGCACTCGAAATCGCCGTCGAATCGCACAAGAACCAGAAGCAGAAGGATGGCAGTCCCTATGCCCTTCACCCCATCAGGCTCTGGCAGGGGAAAAACAGTTTCCCGCAGTGCCGCCGACCCGCTAGAAAAAGACACCGGCAAAATCCCCCCATGTGCATGAATCCCGGAGGCGGGACGCTTCCGGCACGGCCTGCCGCGGGACGCGGCAGCCACATCGCGCGTCAGACGAAGCGCACGGCGTGTTTTTTCGAGAGTTTGAGGATGTCGCCGGGTCTAACAGACAGCGGCGCGTTGGGGTCGGTTAGTTTGGTGCCGTTGAGTTGGACCGAGCCGGTGGTGATGAATTGTCTGCGCAGTTCGCTATTGGATTTTTCCAGGGCGAAGGTGGCCTTGAAGGCGTGAGCGGTGAGGCTGAGGACTGTGAGATCGGCGGGCAGGTCGGTTATGGAAAGTTCCGGCAGATCGGCGGCTTGCAGGTCCTTTTTCGAGAAGCGCGTGTCCCAATCCGCGCGGGCGGCGCGGCCGGCGGGTGCGCCATGGTAGCGTGCGGTGAGTTTTTCCGCGAGGGTCTTTTTGGCGTCCATCGGGTGGCCGGACGGGTCGCGGGCCTCACCTAACAGGAGCAGGTAATAGCGGTCCATCAGTTCGTCGGACACGCTCATGAGTTTGCCGAACATTTCCTGTGGGGGGTCGCTGACGCCGATGTAGTTGCCGTAGGATTTGGACATTTTGCGGACGCCGTCGAGGCCTTCCAGCAGAGGCATGACCATGACGACCTGTTGTGGCTGGCCTTCCTCTTTCTGGAGGTCGCGGCCGACGAGGATGTTGAAGAGCTGGTCGGTGCCGCCGAGTTCGACGTCGGCGCGGATTTCCACCGAGTCCCAGCCCTGCATGATCGGGTATTGGAGTTCGTGGAGGCGGATTTCCTGGCCGGCGTCGAGGCGGGTGCGGAAGTCCTCGCGCTGGAGCATCTGTTGGAGCGTGACGCGCGAGTTGAGTTTGAGGATTTCCTCGTAGCTCATTTTGCGGAACCAATCGCCGTTGTACACGATTTCAGTTAGAGCCTTGTCGAGGATCTTGAACGCCTGGTCGGTGTAGGTGGCGGCGTTGACGAGCACCTCGTCGCGGGTGAGTGGCGGGCGGGTGGCGGTGCGGCCCGACGGGTCGCCGATGGTGGCGGTGAAATCGCCGATGAGCAGGACCGCCTGGTGTCCGAGTTGTTGGAACTGGCGGAGTTTTTCCAGCGCCACGGTGTGGCCGAAATGGAGATCGGGCGTGGTGGGATCGACTCCCAGCTTGACGCGCAGCGGGCGGCCGAGCCGGAGTTTTTCGAGAAGCTCTTTTTCGGATAGAACCTTGGCGGCGCCGGCAGTGAGATGGGCGAGTTGCTGTTCGGGTGACATGGCAAGGGAAAATTCTAAATTCTAAATTTTAAATTCTAAATTCTAA
>JAPLUJ010000587.1 GCA_026397695.1 Verrucomicrobiota bacterium
CGAAGGCAACAGGGCCGACCATCTCGAATCCCCCGATTACATCGATAGCTTTGCGTGTGTCGCCGGCGGCCAAACCATGCGCGTCGGCCAAAAGAAACCCAACGCCTGGGGCCTGTATGACATGCACGGCAATGTGTACGAATGGTGCCTCGACTGGTACAGCCCCTATCCCGCAGGCACGGCCAATGACCCGACCGGCCCGCCCGAAGGCCAGGAGAAAGTGGCCCGTGGAGGAAGTTATTGTGGACCGCCCCCCCATTCGCCGCCGGGCCACGTGGCACAAGCCGACGCCTACAAGACCGCTCGTCCATTCCTGCGCTCCGCCGGACGAGACCACTTCCCCCCCGACGTCAACTTCTATGCCATCCTCGGATTCCGTGTGGTGCTTGGAAGGGCACTTGCAGATGTTCGCGATGTTCCTCCGGGCTGAAGATGTTGGGAAGGGCGCAATAGAAAAACCCGCCCCGTTTTCCCCTGCGACGCCAAGGCCGATCCTCATGGCGGGAATTCGTCTTGCGCGAGGTGCCTGCGGTCGGCAATCATCCCCGCGTGACTTCAGAACTTGAAGAACAACCCCCGCCCCGCCATCCGGTCCGGCCACCGGCTTTGCCAACGGCCTTCACCCCAAAAGCAATTTCCTGCTAGCAGTCACGCGAATTGCCAAGGCTTCCAATAGTTGTTCGGATTCCGGTGATTCCAGCGGAACGCGGCGGTGACATGAGTTCCATGTCGGCATGGCGTTTTTCCAAAAAACTGAAAAACCTGCCTGATCCTGATTTTTTTAATTCAGTTGGTGGCGCAAGGGCTCGTCAGCAGTGTTGTCGGCGAACAATGGTTCAGGCAGGCCGCATTTGAGAAGGCCCACGCGCGGATTGAGATTTACAGGGATGTGTGTGAGAGCGGTGCGGGAGGAAAGCTTAAATGCGAAAAACCGCAACACTGCGGTGCTGGGCTGTGCTTGGCCCGAGTTGTACCCGATGGGGAGCGGGGTTTTTCCCGTGTGGTTTTTCCGCGCAAACCCATGGCGCGGGAAAACATTGGGGTTGAAGTCGGTGGCGGATCGGGCAAACTGCACGTACCAACAACACCATGCGGGCTGCGGTGTGCCAGTGTTCGCCGGGCCGTGCCCCGAGAAGACCAAACTAAAATGAAATAGCATTATGTTACATGATCCGAGTCATCATACGCCGCAACCGCAGGCCGTCGAAGTCACGCTCAAGCAGCAGGATCAAGATATCCTGCGCCGCCTGGCATCCGACCTGGCAGAAATCGCCGCGTTGCCGATCCACCAGGAAAAGGCCCGGCTCTGGCAGCAGCTCAACGATTTGCAGTCCGAACGCCCGATGGTGTGGATCAACGAGATCTGTTGGCACGAGATGAATGTGAACGATGAGTTGACGCTGACCTGCGAGCACCCGTGGGCACGCGAGCAGGAGCGCGAACTCCGACAGACGCTTTATCAATGGCGGCATCTGCCGTGTGACATGGTGGTCAGCGACCACTTGGTCTGCCCGCTGCTATTTCACAGCACCGACTTCGGCATCGTGGAGGACGTCGATATCGTGAAAACCTGCGAGGACGGCGATGTGGTGTCGCGCCACTTCAACGTGCAGATCCAGGATTTCGACGACCTTGAAAAGATCCGGATGCCGCAGGTCAGGATGTTTACCACGGGATCATGCCGGTCAGGAAGGTCGGCCAAACGCATATCTGGTACACGCCGTGGGATTATCTGATTCGCTGGTGGGGTGTCGAGCAGGCGATGACGGATCTGATTGATCGCCCGGAGCTCGTGCACGCGGCGGTCGCGCGGATGGTCGATGCCTGGCTGGTCGAGTTGGACCAGTTGGAGCGGATGAATCTGCTCGCGCTGGACTGTAACAACACCCGCATTGGTTCCGGAGGATATGGATACACCCGCCAGTTGCCCGGCAAAGACCATGACCCGGACTGGGTCAGGCCGCACAACATGTGGGGTTGTTCCAATGCGCAGATTGTTTCCGAAGTGTCACCGGAGATGCACTGGGAGTTCGCGCTGGAGCATGACCTGCGCTGGTTGGAGCGCTGGGGATTGGTATATTACGGGTGCTGCGAACCGTTGAGCAACAAGATAGATCTGCTGCGCCGCATTCCGAACCTGCGCAAGATCTCCGCCAGCCCGTGGTGCAACACCCGGCAGATTGTGGACAAGGTGGGTCATGATTATGTCATGAGCCGAAAACCGAACCCCGCGATCTTCGCGGAGGACACATGGCATCCGCAGCGCGCCCGGGCGGCGCTGGTCGATTTTCTGGAACCGGCCCGCGGCGGATGTCACATCGAGTTCATCATGAAGGACATTTCAACCGTGCGTCGCCATCCGCAGAGATTGTGGGATTGGGCCAGAATCGCCATGGAGGTAGCGCATGAATACGCCCACTGACCCGCCCACACATAACTCGTCCGTACAAGCGCCGGACCACGACCGCGGCGGGCTGTTCCGGACGGCTGACGGCACGAGTCATCTAACGACATTTCTGTTGGTCTGCTGTTTGTTCTGCCTTTCCGGACTGTGCAACGGGATGATCGATGTGTTGAACAAGCATTTTCAAAACACCTTGCACGTGTCCAAGGCCCAATCCGCCCTGGTGCAGGGGTTCTGGTATGGGGGGTACTTTCTGCTAGCACTCCCTGCCGGGCTGTTCGCCCGCCGGTACGGCTACCGCGGCGGCATTCTGTTAGGTCTGACAATCATCACCATCGGCTGTGTGTGCTTTGTTCCGGTGACGAGAATCGTGGGATCGCAGGCGACGGTTTTCAGCGTGTTTCTGCTCGCACTGGCGCTGGTGGCATGCGGATTCACCTTCATCGAAACGATCGCCAACCCTTATGCCACGGTGCTCGGTGCTCCCAACGCCGGTGTCGCCCGCATCAACCTCGCCCAAAGCTGCAATGCGGTGGGATGGATCTTCGGCCCGCTGCTGGGTGGCTCGTTCATTCTATCCAAAACGGGGGAGGTCAATACGAGCAACGCCAGTCTCTACATCCCGTATCTGATCGTGGCAGGCATCGTTGCGGTTTTGATTGTGGCCTTTGTGTTCGCCCCGGTGCCCGAGCTGCACGTCAAGGACGCAGATCTAACGGTTGCGAACGGTCGGATTGCCCGCCCGTTGATCAAGGAAAGGCACTTGGTATGGGCCATCGCCTCCCAATTCCTGTATTGCGCCGCCCAGACGGGGATTTTCAGTTTCTTCATCAACTATGTGAAGGATCCGGGGTCGATGCCGGCATTGCCGTCCGGCATCGCCGGATGGTTGCCGTCTAACATGAAATACCTCGAGGGTGGCGCGTGGCACATCACCGAGTATTGCGCCAGTGCGATGCTTTCACTGGCATTCATTTTTTTCACTGTCGGCCGTTTCTCCGGCAGCGCGCTTCTGCGCTTTGCGCCTGCGCACCGGGTGCTGGGCATCTATGCCATGTGCAATGTCGTGCTCATGCTGTTGATCTTCCTCGGGCTGGGCTGGATTTCGGTAGCCGCGCTGATTCTGAGTTTCTTCTTTATGTCGATCATGTACCCCACGCATTTTGCGTTAGCCATTCACGGGTTGGGGGAGAGGACCAAGCTGGGTTCGTCGTGGATGGTGACGGCGGTGGTCGGGGGAGCGGTGATGCCGATGCTCATGGGCTGGCTGGCGGACCACAGTTCGATGCGTGTCGGGTTTCTCATGCCACTGGGGTGTTTTGTCTGCATCATGCTGTATGGTTTCGGATGGCAGCGGCTCTACCGCGCGGATGTTGGTGTGTCGCGGGTACCATCCTGATGAATCAACCCCCATTTCGCCGCCCTCCGGTCCGGCCACCGGATTTGTAACGGCCACCACCGGGAAAGCAAAATTCCTTGCAATTCAAAGAAGTACCACTTCATGAATGACCATCCCAAGCGCATGATTCTGGTGACCGGAGCCACCGGTTATATCGGTGGCCGGCTTGTTCCGCTGCTTCTTGCCGCGGGACACCATGTCCGCTGTTTGGTCCGCGATTCCAACCGTCTGTTCGGCCGATCATGGCATGACTCCGTGGAGATTGTCGAAGGAGACGTCTTCCGGCCTGACCGTCTCGTCGCCGCCATGCAAGGGGTCGATGCCGCCTATTATCTGGTCCACAGTCTCGGTGGTGGCGCGGACTTCCATCAACAGGACATCACCGCCGCCGCCAATTTCGGCGAGGCCGCCCGCACCGCGGGAGTGCATCGCATCATCTATCTCGGCGGTCTGGCGGAAGCCTCGTCCGAACTATCCGAACATTTGCGCTCACGCCAGCAAAGTGGCGATTCCTTGCGCCTGGCCGGAGTTCCGGTCACGGAGTTCCGTGCCGGCGTCATTGTGGGATCGGGAAGCATTTCATTCGAAATGATCCGTTATCTAACGGAGCGCGTGCCGGTGATGATTTGTCCGCGCTGGGTTTACACCCGCACGCAACCGATCGGCATCCGTGAGGTTTTGGCGTATCTCTCGCAAGCCATCGAGGTTGCGGAAAGCACCGGACTCATCATTGAGATCGGAGGATCCCAGGTCATCACTTATGGGGAGATGATGAAAATCTATGCCGACGTCCGCGGGCTGAGGCGCTGGTTGCTGCCGGTCCCCTTTCTAACACCAAGGCTTTCCTCGCTGTGGGTGAACCTCGTCACGCCGATCCCCGCCGTGATCGCACGGCCGCTCATCGAAGGACTGCGCAACGAAAACATCGTGCGCGACCCTGTTGCCCGCCGCTTGTTTCCCGGAATCAATCCCGTCAGTTACCGCACCTCGGTGGAGCGCGCGCTTGTGATGTTGGATGCGAGCAACATCGAAACCACCTGGAGTGATGCGCTGAGCACCTCGCAGGGCGATGTGACACCTGTCACCCTCATCACGCACGAGGGCATGATCCGTGAGCATCGCCAGATGCGAGTTGCGGCATCGGCGGCGGATGTGTATGCGGTTTTCAGCGGTTTGGGTGGCAGGCATGGGTGGTTTTTCATGGATTGGGCATGGCGGATCCGTGGCTGGATGGACCGCCTGATCGGGGGCGTGGGAATGCGCCGCGGCCGCCGGGATCCGGATCTACTGCGGGTCGGAGACGCCCTGGATTTCTGGCGGGTGGAGAGGATCGAACCTGAGCGATTGCTGAGACTCCGTGCCGAGATGAAGGTGCCGGGAAAAGCCTGGCTGCAGTTTGATGTGGTCTCGCGGGATGACTGCATGGCCACACTATCACAGACGGCGTTCTTCGCACCCAAAGGCCTCATGGGTTGGTGTTATTGGTATCTGCTCTATCCGTTACATGCGCTGATTTTCAGTGGCATGATCCGGGAGATTTCCCGCCGCGCCGAAGGCCATCATTCAATCGTCACAGATACCCATGAAAATCCACACGCTTGAACAACAACAAGCCCTGCCCATCACTCTTGAGGAGGCGTGGGAGTTCTTTTCCTCGCCCGCCAATCTGGAGGAAATCACACCCGAAGACGTCGGCTTCGAAATCACCAGCCCGCTCCCGGCAAAAATGTTCGAGGGCCAGATCATCACCTACCGCGTCAAGATCGCCCCGGCGGTGCGCATGTCATGGGTCACCGAAATCAAGTGTGTGGTCGAGGGCCGTTCGTTTGTGGACGAGCAACGCTTCGGCCCCTACAAATTCTGGCATCACCGGCACGAGTTCGAGTCCGTGGACGGTGGCGTCCTGATGCGCGACACGGTCCACTACGCGC
>JAPLUJ010000343.1 GCA_026397695.1 Verrucomicrobiota bacterium
GACCACCTCGCCCGCCTTCTGCTTGTCCACATCTCTGTATGCGCCGAGGATGCTTGAGTTGGCGTCCGCCCAGAGCGTGATGCGGTTGATCTCGGCCATCGTAAGCGCCTCGCGATGATGCTTCATAAGCATCTTTTCCGCGAGGCCCGTATGGATCGCCCCGAAGCGGCCGGCAATGGTGCGATATCCGCCATGTGCGGGGGCTTGCCCATTATTGTTAAAATAGAACGCATACTTGTCGAGATTCGGCGCGGGTTTGTTATTCTTTGCGTGGCATGAAATGCATTTGCCCTTGAGGAGTGGTTCGACCAGTCGGGCATAGGTAAGGGGGCACGACCCATCCTCAAGATTCGGGACCAGCTTGGAAGGCGGCCGCTTCAACGCCAGGGGAACCTTGTTGCGCGCCGCCACCGTCACTTTCTTTTCATGACAGCCCAGGCAGGTCATCTGTTCGCCGGGATGCACATAAGTGGCGGAACGCATCGATTGCACGGCCATCCCATTCTCGTCGAGCGCCTGGAAATAGATCGCCTTTTCTACCGGTGCCTCGAAATACGCGCTGCCGTCCTTTTCCACGGGCACGACGCCCAGCACCGCCCGGGCGTTGGAGTCGTCCGCCGGTCCGATCCGTGGCTGGTTGCGGAACGGACTGTGCCATGGAAACGGGAAGAGCTGCATGACGCGAATCGCGCTGATCTTCGTATTCGGCGGCCACTCGAAATCAGACTCGTAAACGTTCATCACGGCGATGGTCGCGCGCTTGTGGTCCGGCGCGCCATATCGTTCGCCCTGATTGGTCAGGGTCGGCAGCGCGACCGGCCTGCGGCGGGCTTGCAGTGGCAGCGGACTGCGGATGTTGTCCAACCCGCCGCAATCGGCGGGCGCGACGGAGAACAACAAGTCCTTGTTGCCGAACTTATCTATCAGATAGACCGTGTTTCCCTGAACCGCGATCACATACTCCTCGCTGAGCGGCCAGGGGTCGGTATACATGGGGGATGGCGGCAGCCCTTTGTCCATGTCGCCATGATGCCCGGCCCCTTCATCCGGTAGCGCGTGGTTATGAAAGAGCGTGACCTGCGACATCTTGTTGTCATCTTCGATACCGGTGTCGATCAATACCAGGGCGCCAAAAGGTCCGGAAATGTGGTGCTTGCCCGCGACGGCGATATACCGGCGCGAACCGGGGATGGCCCTGATGCAGTATTCCGCCCATGGCCGATCAGCCCTGCCGTCCTTCCATTTTTTGCCGTCGAACATATGATGCGGGTAAGGGTAGTTGCCGTGCGGCGCGCGCGGATCCCGGCCGTCGGGATAGCAGGTCCAGAGGCCGTGGGCGGCGTTGAAATCGCGGTCCACATAATCCCAGCGCGTATAGACGAGCATGCCGTTGTTATCGACGCTGGGCTGGAGTTCGGCCGTTTCATGATAGCTGATGCAGATCAGGTCGCTGCCGTCGGGCTTCATCGAATGCAACGTTCCGCAAACCATGCCACCCTCTTTGAAGGGTGTGCCGCCCTGGCAGCGGGCCATAACATTGCGGCGGTCGGAAACAAACACGATGCGTCCGCCGGGCAGGAAACACGGCGTATAGTCGTTTCTCCCGTCGTCGGTAAGCTGAACCAGCCCCGCGCCGTCCGCCTGCACCTTGAAGAGGTGAAAGCATGTCTCCTTGGTATAGTTCTCAAAAACCTCGCGCGGCCATGGCAGAGCCGTGTTAATCTTCTCCACGTATGCAAAGGCAATGGTCTGCCCGTCATAATCGAGCGCGGCAGTGGAGAACGCGCCACCACCGTCCAGCCTGGCGCCCTTGAGCCGGCCGCTTTCCACCACGGAGTTCGCGAGGAGGTTCTTGATCTGTGGTCTGCCCTGCTTGAATCCGGAGACGCTGAAAAGCCCCCCTCCCGGCATGGCGGCGTAACCGTAGTCCCAGTCTGTTAGCACGCTATCGTTGGGTTGTCTGTTAGCGCGTTTCGTCACGAAAACCATTTCGTCGAAATCCAGGAGCGGATTGGACAGCGCCAACTCCCGCCGCAGCTTGCAGGCCTCGAGGTAAAGCGCCTTGGCTTCGGGCTCATTTGCGGAGCACTTCTTCTCCAGCCCTTCGAGCTTGGTTGCGATATCCTTGAGGTCCGGCGCACCGGGCAGGCCGCGAATATGGTTCAAAAGCGCGGTGGTGCGCCGGATCACGATCGCGGCCGCAGAGCTGTCCTCGGGCCATATCAGGGCTTGGCGATCGAAGATGTGGGGTGATGAACCCAGTTGACCGCTCTTGCCAGCCGCGATGTCCTTCGCCAACTCTTGATACTGCGTTTCCCAGCATTGCGACACCTGTGCGCTTGCGGCTGCGACTCCGGCGGTGGGGTCGTCCGCACGGGCCGCCGGCAACGGCACAAGCAATGCCGCCGCAAGAAGACTGGATTTCAGGGTGTTTCCGAGCATGCTCATCAATTCGTTACCTTCCTCTACGCATTACCACGACCCTTTCATTCACCGGCTATGAGGTGCCTTATTGCTATGTCACGACTCGCACGCCACAGAGGAGGAACGACGTGATAGGACTGCCTGAGCAGTGACGATGCGAGAACAACATCAAGGGCTATGGCATTTATCTGTTGGACGCGTGGGGGAATCGGACCGAACTATACCGTGACCCGGAGATCTCCTGCTTCCAGCCGATCCCGCTCAGGCCCCGCAACATGCCTAACGAGATTGCCAAGGCCGACGCCTCCAAGCCGGAGCCACACAAGCTGGCAACGGTCTTCATGCAGGACGTTTACCAGGGAATGACGGGCATTCAACGCGGGCGGGTGAAGTACGTGCGTGTGATGGAGGCCATCGGGGTGTCCTGGGATGAGGCCATGCGCGGACTCAAAAACAACGACCGCTCATGGGGCCAGAGGCAGATCGTCAGTGATGAGATAGATATTCACATGAAGAAGGTCCATGGCATCGCCACGGTTCAGGACGACGGCTCCGCACTCTTCTCCGTCCCGCCCGCGAAAAACCTCTTCTTTCAGGCACTGGATGAGAATTACATGGAACTGTAGCGAATGCGCACGTTCGTGAATTTCATGCCCGGCGAAAATCGTTCCTGCATCGGCTGTCATGAGCCCCGCCAACTGGCACCGGCCCGGCCGCCGGCCCGGCCGCCGGCCACGCAGCACCCAGTTGAGGAACTGCGCCCCCAGCCGGGCGATACCAAGCCGCGGGCCGTGCATTATGCCGCGGATGTTGTGCCGATTCTACAGAGACGTTGCGTCGGTTGTCACGGCAGTAAGGAGCCCGCGGGCGGGCTGGCTCTTACGAGTGAATTGACCGGTCCTTTTGTTTATTTGCGACTCCATTTACCAAAGGACCCCATTGATTCATTTTTCCATTAGATAGCGATCCCACAGGTCCTGGCGGATATTCAGCACGAGCAGCACGCCGGGGCGGAGGCCGTAATAAGCCGTGTGATAGTGATCCTTTAGCAAGGGTTCCAAGGGTTCCTGCATTGCGGCACTTGCGACGATGACGGGTGCGTCGGGACTGGTCGGGATTTCGCTCCAGTAACCGATTCTCTTCAACTGCCGCAGATAATAGGGCAGAGGCCAATAATCGGGCGTGATGACATGGATGGGCATGGACGGCCCGTCGGCATGCAGCGCGGCGATTTCGTGAATGCGACGGGACAGACGGATCACATCGGGCACGGAATGGGCATAGACATAAGGATTGCGGGGATCGGCACAGAAACGGAAGTTGGCCCGCCAGGCTTGTGCGGCGAGTTGGCCCGCAGCTAACAGCAGGACAGACACCAGCACCGCGCGGGCACCGAAGCGCGGCAAGCGGTGCAAAAGCGCGGCGGCCCCGATGCCGGCCATGAGGATGAGTCCGTGGAGAAAGCCGAGCATGTTCCATGGGGTTTTATAGGGAATGATCGCATAGACGAGAGTCATGCAGATAGTATAAACCGCCAGGAAAAACGCGAGGTCCGGATCGATGGCCCATGCGGTGGGTTGAGTGCAGGGTTGGGTAATGGCAGGCGCTTGTCCGCGGACGCTGGTGATGAGGCCGACGGCGGCGAGCACCAGAATGAGCCCCTCGCTCCACCATGGCCCGGGCGCGTCATGGGTATAGATGAGCATTTGCAGATAATAATACCATGGATGCTGGTGCAGGGCGGCGCTGCCATCGCCCGCAGAGCGGTCGAAATAATGACGGAAGGCCAGCAATGAATCGAGCGGGCCGCGCGCATGGGCGAAAAACGATGAAAGCAACATGCAAGCATGCTGGCGCTGCGGATTCCACAGCGGGCGGCCATCGCGGTGGCGACGGCGCAAGACGAGTCCGCTATATGCAACGGCCATTGCCCCATAGAAGATCACGCTGGTTTCCTTGGTAGCATACATCAGCCCGAGCGCCAGTCCTAACAGCACAATCCAGCGTCTGCGGCGCGAGCGGAAATAGCGCCACAACGCGCACCAAGCGAGCGCCGCGAAAAAAACCAGCAGCATTTCCTGGATATAATAGCGGCTGAAAAAGACCATCGCCGGCGAGACCGCGGTCAAGACGGCGGCGGTAAGCATGGCCACGCTGCCAAGATCGCGGCGCAAGGGCAACAACAGCAATATCAAGCCCACACCAAACAACACAGGCACCACACGGAAGTCGGCATCTCTGGTTGCGGCGAAACTTTTCGCGCCGCTGAGTTTCAGGACCGGCAGGGTGAAATAATAGAGACTGGGGCCGTGAAACTCAAACGGGTTGTATTGATAATGACCGCTATCATATAACTCGCCGGCCTTGACGGCTTGCACCCCCTCATCCACATGAAACGGACGCAACTCCAAACGGTGCAGACGAAACATCAGCGCGCCGGCAGCTATCAGCACCACCAGCGCGATGCCATAACAACCCGGCCGGAAGCACAACCGACCGATCCTGGAACACACCGTGGCAAAGCCGTTCATTCCAGCGGTTTGCCGTAAACCTCCACTTCGATGTAATGGTTCACGTCGCTCGAGGTGTTGCCGTTGCTGTAGAGGCGGATGTAACGTCCCTTGGAACCCCTGCCGTCCAGCAGTTTGCCTTCATAGGTTTCGAGGTATTCCTTGTCCTTGCCCGCACCCAGCCCCGACGAATTGTCGTCGTCGTTGTTGAACAGGGTGGTCACTCCGGTGATGAAATCGGGATCCTCCGCCACCCGCACCACGACGTCGCGATAAACGCGTGCGTCCTGATGGTAATGCCAGACGACCAGCGCGGCGATCTGCGCGGGCTTGCCCAGATCTATCTGCACATACTGCTTGTCCGGCCCGAGTTCCACTACGCTGCCATCGCTCCCGTTCTTGTCCTTGTCGGTCACCATCTCCAGGCTGCCGATGATCGGGGCTTGATCGCTGCCGGTGACTTTCTTGTTAGCTGATAGCAAGACAGTGCCCGCCGGAACATGATAGACCGGACGCTTGCCGGGGAGCGGTTTTTCCAGATTCGTGGACTTGATGTTTTTAGGCGTGCCCACGAACAACGGCTTGGGCAGTTGGATTTCAAGCGCCTGCGTGCCGGGGGCGGCAGTCGTGGTCAGTGCCGCCGCAGCGGCGGGCTTGGCCTCCTCGGCGGAGGTTGGCTGGGTGCCTGCCATTCCCAGCACGGCGCTGGCGGCGAGTGCGGTCATCTGCTTGCGAGTCATGCGGCAAGACTCCTGCGGAATGGGTAAAGGTCAAGGCATTTTCCTGCCACGATCAGGACAGCCCTTGCGCCACATCGCCCAACGGAATGCCCAGCAACAGGGTGATATGCCGGGCGGTCAGATCACCCATCGTCTGGCAAGCGTGGAAGTCGTGAGTGCCGTGAATGCGATCGAGTTCCCCGGCGAGGGTGGCGACGTGCTCGCGCGGGGCGATCACCTCGCGGCGCATGACGCCTAACAGGGCACGCAGGCGGACGTTTTCGACCTTGGCGCGATGGCTCATCTGGGAGTGTTCCTCGGCCACGTATTGCTCGATGCTTTTGCGGTTGAGCACTGCGAACGCGAGGCGGGTGACGGCGCGGTTGGATTTGAAACGGAAGGCTTGATAGACATTGCCCTTGCCTTCGTAGGATTGTTGGTCGAAATCGATGGCCCGTACCCGGTATTGGACTTCCTCGAAGTCCGGCGTGATGTCCATCACGTAGTTGACACTGCGCATGTCTCCTAACAGCCGGATGAAATTGCGTTCATTGAACTTGATGAATTCCTTGGCGATGCGCACCTTGTTGAGTCCCGGCTGGTTGAGATATTCGCGGATGAACATGTCACCGGGCACGCCGGCGATGTGCTCCTCGATCAACGTATTGCCATTGATCAGATAGTTGATGCGGTTCGGCTACAGGATATGTTCGAGTTCGAGGCCGTAGATGCGCGAGGCGTCGGCGTGCTTGACGTAGAAATAATCCGAGTTGTCGTTGAACAGGTTGGTGATGCGGATGCGGAAGGGACGGGAGTTGCCGAATTCGCCGAAGTCAATGCGGTCAACGAGCAGGTGCTTGTGTTGTTGGGCGTCGCGGCCGACTTTGAGTTCGGAGTAGATGGCGGTGAGGCGGTGCCGGAGTTCGGCTAATACGTCCGGCGGATACATCACGGTGTGCCAGAGCGTCTCGCGTCCGCGGGGGTCATCGTAGGGGATCGCTCCGGAGAACCGGCCGAGTTCGCTGTAGATCTGCGGAATGTCGCGCTGGCGGTCGTAGTGATAGAGATACTGCCGCAGGATCTGCGAAACAGGGTAGCGGGTTTTTTTCCGGGTGATCACGGGTGGACGCTATGCGATGACGGCGCGGCATGCCAGCCCCGGCTTTGTGGAAAATGCTGAAATA
>JAPLUJ010000210.1 GCA_026397695.1 Verrucomicrobiota bacterium
GCCGAGAGTTGCTCGAAATCACGGCATAGAACTGATAGAGCCGGAGCGCGGGTGGTGGATGGCGGGGTGGCGGGCAAAAGATCCTGATAGGTGGTGGTGCTTGATGTTGGGCTTGGCGGATACAATCCGCCGCCACCTTCCAGTTTCCCGACCAGCTCGCGGCGGAGTTGATTGAGCGCGGAAAGCGGCATGTGGCAGGCGCCTTCCAACCGGTTGTCAAGCGCGGCCAGCTCATAACAGGTATCACCCAGCCGGCCGAACTGCGCCGTGAGCGTGGCAGTGTCAAGCGGATGCCTGGCCGCGGGTTGCAGTAGTCTGTTAGATATGACGCTGGCAGTGAATGGATCGTTTTGTAGCGGCGCTCTATGAGCGTCGTTAGCAAATGCATCGCGAGAAAAAATCACACTGCGATGGCATCGACGGTCATAGACCGCCGCCACAGTTAAGGGTTCGCCGGGCCGCCCGCTGACCGTTAGATAGAGCGGGGTTTTCCTTTCCGGCGGATGGGTGTTCTGCCAGAACCGGCGCAGTTCGGATTCCAGTTTGGGATCCGAGGTCTTGTAAACCGTGTGGCCGGGCTGGATACGCTCGAAGTTGATGCCGCTATAGGTGCGGTGGAAAACCAACCGGCCATCCTCGATTTTCCAGATGCGCGCGCCTTGTTCGAGATCGCGGTTTTCCCCGGCATCGAACACCACCCCGTCCCCTGCGGCTATCGGAACCCCGGTTGTGTTTTGCAGTTGGATCCAACCGGGCCCGCACGCCGCAATCTCACCTAACAACGGACCGCGCTTCTTGCCAAAGCGCCCGTGGGTCAAATACCGGTGGCTCGTGCCCGCCAGCCAGCCGGTGGATAGACCGCGGGAAAACGTCATCTCCAAAGCATAACGGTCGGCCGGCGTGACTGGTGAAGGATCCTGCGCCAGCGCGGCATCCAGCGCCTTTCGATAGACGCGGGTCACCGCCGTGACATACTCGGGTGACTTGAGCCGACCTTCGATTTTAAACGCCTTCACCCCCGCCCGCACCAGTTCCGGAAGCAGATCCACGGCGGCCAGATCCTGCGGGCTGAGCAAGTAGCGCACCGCGCCGAGGTCGCGGGTTTCACCATCGACAACGATTTCATAAGGCATGCGGCATGCCTGCGCGCATTCGCCGCGGTTCGCGCTGCGCTGGCCGAGTGACTCGCTCGTGAGACACTGGCCGGAATAGGCGACACACAACGCCCCGTGGACAAAAACTTCCAGCGGTGTGGTGGATCGTGGGTGGCTGATGGATGATGAAGCAAACTTGGCGATTTCCTTCACAGAGAGTTCGCGGGCGAGAATCGCCCGATCTAACGGGAACAACGATGCGATGAATGCGAGCCCTTCGGGTGAGGTGATCGTCATCTGGGTGGAGGCATGGAGTTCCACGTTGGGGGCGATCTCGCGGGCCAGCATCGCAAGGCCGAGATCCTGTACGATCAGTGCGTCCACCCCTGCCGCAGCGAGTTTGCGCAACTGGGCTTCAGCTGCCTCCAACTCGCGGGTGAAGATCAGGGTGTTCATCGTCACCAGCCCTCTCACCCCGTGGCGATGCAAAAACTCCATCAGCTCTCCCAGATCGGCGTCGATGAAATTGTCCGCCCGCAACCGTGCGTTGAAGCGTGGCAATCCGAAATATACCGCATCCGCCCCCGCCGCCACCGCCGCCCGCGCACAGTCCCAGTTGCCCGCCGGGGCTAGCAGTTCGTGAGTGGTATGGGCAGAACTCGCCATGGCGCAATCAATCACAGGAAAACCCGCAATGACAGGCCGGATTTGCTGCCGGAATCGGGGGATTCCAATAGATGTGACCTGAATCAATCAACCAACATCCACCGCCACCACTTGGTCAGCCCAAATTAAACTTGACAACCAACTGGTTGCCTGGTTGATTCATTGGGTGAGTGAAAAAATTGGGATCTTTGAGGCTAAATCCAAACTTTCCGAACTCTGTAGCAAGGTGGCGGAGAGCGGGGCGGAGTACGTGATTACGCGTCGTGGCCGCGCGATTGCCCGGATTGTCGCACCCAGCCCCGAGGAACACGGCGAGGAGACGGGGATCTTATCCCGCATGCGGAGAACCGAACAGGAATCCGGTCCGATCCCGGCCGACGAACCTGACTTTCCCGAAGTGTGGAATGAACGATGGGGATGCGCGCCAAGTCCATTGGACGAAAATAACAATCTTGCGGAAGGCAACCCGCAACAATGACACATCTGCTGGACACCAGTGTTTGTTCGCAACCCCTGAAACGGCAACCTGATCTAAAAAATAGATAGATCAACAGGAGCTCCGAGCCGCCGTGCGGGATAGAGTTGGCATTCACTTGACCTGTTATTTTCGCTCGAAAGCCATCACGCCGGTGGTTGGATGAGCATGGCCAGTGCTTTGGCAATCTGATCGAGACTGCCCGCGTCCGGCAAGTTCAGGCTGAGTTTGCTGCGGCCTTCGGCATCGGTCTCCACACACTGCGGGTTACTGTCCTTGATTTGTTGGATCGGAGTGGCCGCAGGCTCCGGGCGCC
>JAPLUJ010000651.1 GCA_026397695.1 Verrucomicrobiota bacterium
CGAATCAATGCCAGGAGTTCCGACGACGCGCGAGCCGCCGACGAGGCTCAGCTCAAGCTGTAGTTGCGGCCCGGGCTTGTCCTCTCCCGCCCAAACCGCGCCGGCCGGCGCCATTGCGGTTGGTTTGGTCGATATCGCACGAGGTGGACTGGCCGGATAGACCTTGATGTGCAGAACAAGGTTCATTTCAATGGAGGTCTTTCCGAAAGCCGTCTCAAGCACAAGACCATGGCCGTCGATGACTCCGGTCACTTGATCCCCTTTGCGCATTTCGAACACGGCCGTTTCGCGGTCGCTGGCCAGTCGGATCCGCGCAACAGCCTCCAGCGGAAGCGTAATTCGGCCATAACTTGTCATAACGGACAGAGCGGATGTTGTGGGAATCCCAATGATAAACGAACCATCGGTCAAATGCGCCCCCACCCGAAGCGGCTCGGTGCCCAAGGTTCCGGCCACGGACTGCCAAGCGAAAACCGGGAATGCAGGGGGGCGCTAACAGAAGGAAAGATAGCCCGCGAATCACCCGACGTGCTGACCGCCCTCCACATCGGCCGTAGAGTAGCATTCCTCCGCTCGCATATCATAGACGTGGCCGATCAACCCACCCAGAAAATCGCGGCCTTTGACGGTCCCGCTCGAAGAGCACCTTGTCGTTAGCGTGCGATACTGGTAGTGGTCATAATTCTGTCCAGCCAGTGCACCCACGAAGTCATGCCCGGTGATATCGACTTGCGCCAATCCCACGCCGGTTATGACCGCATGTTGCGTTCCCCCGAAAAGACCCACACAGTCGTTGGTCGGCCTGTTGATATATAGGCCCGCGATCTCGTGGGAATTGCCGTCGAAACGCCCCGCGAAAGGAGCTGACTGGCATCCGATCGGTTGAAAGCCGGCGTTATCGTTCCAACTCCTTGTCTCGTATGCGTCAACGTCTTGCATGAGTATGTAACAGGCATTCAGGTTCTGGGCCATCTGCTGCAACTGAGTGACGGTGGTGATCTGGTAAGGGTCGGTCGCCGTGCCTGATCCCACTCCAGGGAATGCCCATGCGGACGGTCCGATAAGGATCGGTGCCGCCCCAGCTAAAATCCACAGCGCCATGGTGACGCGAGGTGTTTTCGTCCTGACTGCCTTCATTGTCAGGTCTTCCTTTCGATACCTTGGAACGAATCTTTTCATGTCATTGTATTGCTATAATTTACTAGCGGGGATGGCGCGCATGAGATGGCAGAGAAAACGGGTGCGGGGAGCGGTGTGAGGGGGTTGTTGCATGGATGCATATATGATGTGACACTTGGATGCGGAAGTTATTGAAAATTTTTCTGTCGAATGTCGGTGTTGAGGTGGTTCGTGCGCCTCATTCGAGCCCCTTGAGGATCTGGCGGCGGGTCTCAACGGTGTCCAACTCGCCGGTGTGACGCCACAGGATCTTGCCGCCAGGGGCGATCAGGACAGTGTGGGGCAGCGCGCCGGACCAATCAGGATCAATCGCCTGCGCCATCGTGTCCGGATTTCCGCCGGTCCAGTGGTAATTGTTCGTGGTGAAGCCTTCCTCCTTGAGCGACTTGGCGGTGGGTCCGGGTAGCGCGGCGCGGCGGGATTCGAGGAATTTCAAGACGGCGGGCCGCAGCGCGACGGGATCGAGACTGATCGAGATGAACTGCACCGGGCGGTTTTGAAAACGACGACCGGTCTCCACGAGGTCCGGAAATTCCTTCACGCAGGGACCGCAGGTGGTGGACCAGAAATTGATCAGGCGGAGGTTCCTGGGGCTGTTGGTGCGGAGTTTTTTCGAGAGTTCTTCGTTCAGATCCTCGACCGTGACGGGTTTCTTTTCCCACGCCGCTTGGTCTGCGGCCACGTTGTTCTTTTTGAAAAGCCACTTCGTCGAGCAGCCGAACGAGCGGGTGACCGGCTCTTTCACCTCGCTGCCGGCTAGCACGGCATCGAGCGCGTCTCGGAGATAGCTCTGGTCCACGGCCCCGGGATTCCGGCCGCCGTCGTCCATGCGGCCGGTGTAGCGGAGTTTCCGCTCCGCATCGAAGAGGAAGACGTGCGGCGTGGACTGCGCTCCGCAGGCGCTGGTGAAGGTCTGCGTCTCGCCGTCGTAAAGATACGGGAAGGTCCAGCCGAAGTCCTTGGCAAACGGTGCCATTTCCTCCTGCGAGTCATTGAAGGGCGAGTAGCCGAGCTCGTCGGGCGTCAGGCTTCCGGGGTTGTTTCCATTGACCGCCACCAGCGCCACGCCCTTGCCTTTGTAGTTCTGGTAAATCTGCTCCGTCCGCGCCCCGGCGGCGACGGAATCCGGGCAATGGTTGCAGGTGAAGATCACGCAAAGCGCCTTGGCGTCCTTGAAATCGGTGAGCTTGTAGGTCTTCCCATCAGTCCCCGGCAGCGAGAAATCCGGCGCTCCGGATCCGATGGCGAGCACCTTGGGAACCTCCTGGCCCGCGAGCGGCAGGACCAGCGCTGCGGCGAGTGTGAAGAAAGGATAAAGTTGCATGATTCGCATGAATAGAATACCGGACGACAGCATCAATTCATGCAACCAAATTTGCCCTGATGGATCTTTGCATGATTTTCGACAAGGTCGTGATTACGCTTACTCTTATGAAACTTGCTTTCCCGGTGCAGGCCGTTGCAAGAGCCGGTGGCCGGACCGGAGAAATGGATGAGATTGTGGATTGTGGATTGCGGATTGTGGATTGTGGATTGTGGATTGTGGATGAAGAGGAGCCTTGCGCGGTCCCTCATCTTCGATCCTCTATCTTCGATCCTCTATCTTCGATCCTCCATCTTCGATCCTCCATCTTCGATCCTCCATCTTCGATCCTCCATCTTCGATCCTCCATCTTCGATCCTCCATCTTCGATCCTCTATCTTCGATCCTCTATCTTCGATCTTTCGGGGTGAAGGCCGTTGGAAGAGCCGGTGGCCGGACCGGAGGGCGGGGAAAAAGGGGTTGATCATGGAGGAGGTGATGCGATGGGTTTGTTGCTGGCGTGAGGGAGGTGCGATCCAAGCGCACACATGGCAAGCGGCAACTCCCCATGGATTTACCATTAGCGTGCATGGGTGAATCCCGCAATGTTGATTATGCGAAACCGCTTCCAATTTGCGAATGGGTAAGGAGGGTGGACGTCCGCCAATTCACAACGGGACGTGACATCCCTGCTATCTTCGGGGTTGGCGACGACGACGCGGAGGAATCCGCTGCCCTGCAGGCCGTTGAAGGCGGAGAAGGTGTGGTATTGCCAGCCGGTTGTTAGATCGGGCAAACCGCTGCCGGCGGGCGCGATATCGGCGACGCCTTGGTGGGTGACCACGCCGTTCCACGGGCCTGCCAGCGCTTGGCCGCGTTGCCGCCCACAAGCTGGCGATTGCCGGGATTTTTCATTACTGCCGGGTTGCAAGGCCTCAAGGCACCTGGCGGGCCTGAATCCTCGCGAAAACGCGGGCGGGAGTGCCGCCGGTGGCCGTCACGGTGGCTTCGATCAGGTCGTTGTCCGGGGCGTTGGTGTCGGTGATGACGGTGGTGGTGATGGTGGCGGAAATTCCCTGGCCGTTGGGTTGGCCGGAGGCGAACCAGTTCGTTAGATCAGTGGACCATTGATAGATGGCGGTGACATCGCTCGCGATGTTGTTAGAACGGGTGTGGCGGAACTTGAGGGTGGCGCCCGTGGATGAAATGTTAGCGAGGCCGGCGCTGTTTTGTGAGGGACTGCTGCCCAGATGGTTTTCCAGCCCGTTTTTGATTCCGTCGCCATCCGGATCGTCGTTGAAACCAGTGGCGCTGCCGACGCCCGGGTAGCCGGCGATCCAGGTGTTGTAAGTGTTGGCGGGGGTGGTGTTGACGATCTGAAGGCCGGAAATGCCATCCTGTTCGAAGCCTGCCTGATTTGGCAGCCCCAGGCTGGTGAGCGTCAGACTGGAACCAGTCAGACCCGTGAATTTCAGATAGTTTCCGCCGGCGGTTCCTCCGGCGACATCGGCCAGGGCGGTGGCTTCGGAGGTCGTTTGATATTGTATGTAGCCGCTGAGACCTCCGCCACTGTTCGGTCCGCGCAGGCCATAGAGTGTGGTGACACCGTCCGTCCATGCCTGCACCTGCTTGGTGACAAACCCGTTATAGTAGATATATACATCGTAGGTGGCATAGGGAATCTGGGTCAGGTTCACCGTGGCGTTGCCCATGGTGTCGCCCTGGTGGTGGAGAAAGTTCGAATACATGTCGGCACGGCTGTCACCCCATGCGTTGAAGGTGTCATTGTTCCAACCGGAGAACGAGATGTCCAGCGTGGTACTCGCGCCCGAATCGTCCATCAGATTACTGCCGGTCGCATTGGCCACGGTCGTCAGGTTGTTCCAATTGGCGGCGGACACCACACCCAGACTCCCGGTCACATCGTGCACGGTGTCAAAGCCGCCCACATTCACGCTGATGGCCTTAGACGCACCGGCCGGGGGAGCCGTAACCGTGACGACGAAAGATGAGGAGGCTATCAACGAGCCGTCACTGACGGTGAGGGTGACGGTGGACGCGCCTGTTAGATTGGCGGCCGGGGTGACTTGCACGGTGCGGCTGGCCGCGCTGCCGCCGAGCACCACGTTGGCATTAGGTATGAGTGTGGTGTTGGAAGAGGCCGCGGTTACCGTTAGATCAGTTGGCGGCGTGGTGCTGTCGCCCACGGTGAATGCCAGCGCCGGGGTCGCGCTGTTGGTCGTGATGTTTTGATTCGCCACGGTGGTGATCGTGGGTGGCGTATTGGTGGTCGCCGCAAAGCTGGCGGCGATCGTGTGGTTGGCGGTGACGTTGGTGAATGGATAACTGCTGACCGCGCCGACGCTGCTGGAATCCACTGTCACGGCGGAAATCGCATAGCCGGAGTCCGGCGTGATGGTGAATGTCTGGTTGGCACCGGAGTTGACCACCACCGCGCCGGATGGCGAGATCGACCCGCCGGTGCCTGCGGACGCGGTGATGGTATAGGTGGTGCTGCTGGTGGTGAGTCGGTTGACCAGATAGGTTTCCAATCCCGTGCGCTCGTCATCCGACAGGGCGGTGGTGTAAACGAAGGTGTCGCCGTAAGAGCCGTTATAGGTCGTCCAGCCGTCGGGCCAGTTGCGGCCGAAAGTGACATTGTTGGCAAAGCCGCCCGCCACTCCCGGCACGAGCGAGGACATGTCGGGAGTGCTGGTGCTGGTGATGTTCATCACCTGGGTGCCATTGGCATAGACCTTGTAAGTGCCGTCCTGCTGGACGATCAGGCTGAGAATGGTCGTCTGGCCGTCGGGGATGGTGGCGGTGCTGAAATCCACCGAACCGTTGCGGCGCACGCAGACCCTGCCGCTGCCGCTCATGATACCTAACACCAGGCGGTCATAGAAGATATCCACGATGGAATACCAATTGCCATCCGTGCCGAAGCGGGTCGGCTTGGCGACCGTGACGATGGTGGCGCCGGTGCACGGGATGGGCGATGCGATGGTGCCCAGGTTCATGCAGTCATAATCGTTATAGATGTTCTTGACGAACTTGCGGCCGTCGATGACCTCGACGCTCGGGGTGTTCTGGGCGGTTAGGGTTTTGCCGGCTGGCAGGTAGGATGCCCACGTGTTGATGTTACCGCCGGCGGGCAGGTTGTCCGTCAGGAACGAGCAGTATATCTTGCCGGTCTGCGGAATACTGCCGCTGCCGCCGGTGCCGGTGAAGGTGGCGGTGATGGCATAGCTCGAGGTCACATTGGTAAAGGTATAACTGCCGCCATTTCCGACATTCACGTCGTCCACGGTGACCTTGGAAATGGTGAACCCGCTCAGCGGCGTGATGGTATATGTCTGGCTTTGCCCGTAGGTAAGGCTTGTGGTCCCGGACGGGCTGATCGTGCCTCCCGTCCCGGCGCTAGCCGAGATGGTGCAGATGATCGAACTGAACGTTGCCGAGATTGTATGGCTGGCGCCGACGTTGGAAAACGTATGGCTGGTGATCGCGCCCTGGGCCACGCCGTCCACGCTCACGCTGGTGATGGCAAATCCTAACATCGGCTCGATGGTGAAGGTCTGGCTCCACCCCTGCAGGATCTCGACGGTGCCCGCCGGACTGATCGAGCCGTTGGGGCCGGCAGTGGCGGTGATCGTGTAAGCCACCAGCACTTTGAAGGCGACTGAGATCGTGTGATTGGCCTGCACATTGGTGAAGGTATAACTGTTGGTGCGGCCGACCGACACCCCGTCGACCCGCACGGTATCGACCATGTAGCCGGAGCTGGGGGCGAAAGTGAAGGCCTGGTCATTGCCGGCTACCACCTCCGCGGTCCCGCTGGGACTGATAGAGCCGTGGTCGCCCGCCGACGCCGTGATGATATATGGGATCGGCGCAATGACGGCCAGGATGGTGTGATTCGTGGTCACGTTGGTGAAGGTGTAACTGGTGATGGGACCCTGCGAGACGCCATCCACAATCACATGGGTCAAGGTGAACCGGGTCGAGACAGTGATGGCAAAGGCCTGGGTGCCGCCATAAGGAACCGCCACCGCACCGTCCGGCGAGATGGTTCCACCCGTTCCAGCCGAGGCGTTGATCGTGCCTCTGAAGGAAGCCGCAAGGGTGTGATTGTGATTGAGATCGGCAAAAGTGAAACTGTGGCGCGAGCCCATGGGCTGCCCGTCCACCCTCAGCGAACTCAGCAAGCCGGAGTTGGGCGCGATGGCAAAGGTCTGCGTGCCGCCCTGCACGCCGTTCACTGTGCCCACGGGACTCACCGAACCACCCGCCCCCGCCGCGGCGGTCACGGAGTAGGCGGGAGGAGTGTTGGCAAACGTTGCCGTGATGGTGTGGTTGGCGTAGAGCGGATCGAATGTATAATACTTGACCGAGCCGATTGATGCCCCATCGACCTGCACATCCTGGATATAATAACCCGCATTGGGGGTGATGGTGTACAGCGCCGTTTTGCGCTTGATA
>JAPLUJ010000355.1 GCA_026397695.1 Verrucomicrobiota bacterium
CGCTCTGCCCGCTTGCTGCTGCTATAAACTTCTCGTCAACCGCCAGTGCGGCACCGCTTACCGCCACCGGCACACTGCTGTTCGTCGTGGAGCCGTTGCCCAACTGACCATAAGTATTGTAGCCCCAGGCGGCCAGCGTGCCGTCCGAGCACAGTGCCAGACAATAGGAACTTCCAGCAGCCACGGCGATGACCGCCTTGCCGGACAGCACACCCCCTGTGTTCACTGCCACAGGCACACTGCTGGAACTCGTGCTGCCATTACCCAATTGGCCATAGAGGTTCAACCCCCAGGTTGCCAGCGTGCCGTCCGAGCACAGCGCCAAACTGTGGGTTTCTCCGGCGGCGGCGGCAACGATGGTCTTGCCGGCAAGCACGCCCGCCGTGTTCACCGCCATCGGTACATTGCTGCTTGCCGTTGTGTTGCCGACGCCCATCTGGCCGTTGCCGTTGTTTCCCCAAGCGGCCAGCGTGCCGTCCGAGCACAATGCCAGACTGTGGGAGGATCCTGCAGCCACGGCGACAACCGTCTTGTTAAAAAGCGCACCCGCCGTGTTCACGGCAACCGGCGCGGTGCTGTCCGTCGTGGTGCCATTGCCTAACTGACCATAATTGTTATATCCACAGGCGGCCAGCGTGCCATCGGAGCACAGTGCCAGACTGTGGGAACCTCCCACCGCCACGGCGATGATCGTCTTGTCGGTTAGGACGCCCGCCGTGCTCACTGCTGTCGGCATACTGCTGTTTGTCGTGCTGCCGTTGCCCAACTGGCCATGGTTATTATACCCCCACGTCATGAGCCGCGTGGCACCCCACTCAAGGACGAGGTCGTTGCCACTACCGCCGTAGTAGTTCGCCACGAACTTGTAGGTTCCTCCGCCGAAATTAAAGGTCACTACCTGACCGTGCGCCAGATTGTCGAAGGTGCCGTTGATGAAACCCGGCCCCGTGTTGCGAACCACCGTCAAGCGCGTGCCCGTGGCGGGCGCAAAGTTGAGGGAGAAGTTGACGCTGCTGCCGGTGGCCGTGAAACCGTTGCAGATCAAGGGAACTTCCAGACCCGTGTTGTACGAGGCGGCCAGCACGCCTGGGACCGTGGCGGTTAGATTCACGTCGAAGACGCCGGTGTAGGGATCATTGCTGGCGATGTGCACGACCGCGCTGCGGGTGAACCGTGGACCGGCGGTGAAAGTCACGACAAACGTCGTGTTGCCACCCGCCGCCACGCTGGCCGCCGGTGGAGTCGTTAGAGCAAACTCGGCGGCGTTGGCACCGTCAAGGGTCACGCTGTTGATCACGAGTGGCACGATGCCGTTGTTCCTGATGGTGAAGGTCTTCGACACCACGGTGCCGGTGGGGACGATGCCAAAGTCCAAGGTGCCGCGGCCACTGACCAAGCCCGAGCCCGCGGGTTGCTCCACTACAATTCTGGAAATCAGCGGCAAGGCGACGATCCCCAAATTGTGTGAGGCGCTTTGGTTGCTGTTTGCCGCCACGAACTTCTCGCCAAGCGCCAGGTTGGCCCTGCTCACCGTCACTGGCACGCTACTGTCCGTTGCGGTACCGTTGCCCAACTGGCCGATGTTGTTGTATCCCCAAGCGGTTAGAGTGCCGTCCGAGCACAGCGCTAAAGTGTGTGAGTTGCCAGCGGCCGTGGTGACAATCGTCTTGCCTGCAAGCCCTCCCGCCGGGTTCACCACCACCGGCACATAGCTGGTGCTGGATGTCGTTCCGTTGTTGGTCAACTGGCCCCAGTTGTTCGATCCCCAGGCAGTCAGCGTGCCGTCCGTACACCACGCCAGGCTGTGGGAACCTCCCGCAGCCACGGCCGCAAGCGTCTTGCCGGCAAGCACGCCCGTGCGATCCACCGCCAGCGGCAAACTGCTGCTCGTGGTGTTCCCGTTGCCTAACTGGCCGCTGGAATTGTATCCCCAGGCAGCCAGCGTGCCGTCCGAGCACAAGGCCAGGCTGTGGGAGTCTCCCGCAGCCACGGCGGCGACCGTCTTGCCGGACAGCACTCCCGACGTGCTCACCGCCACCGGCACGTTGCTTTGACTCGTGTTGCCGTTACCTAACTGCCCATTACCATTATATCCCCATGCGACCAGCGTGCCGTCCGAGCACAACGCCAAAACGTGGCTGTCTCCAGCGGCCACCGCAATGACCGTCTTGCCGGCAAGCGCGCCTGTCGTATTCACCGCCACAGGCAGATTGCTGTTCGTCGTGTTGCCGATGCCTAACTGTCCATAGTTGTTATAACCCCAGGCCGCCAGCGTGCCGTCCGAGCACAGCGCCAGGCTGTAGCTGTCACCGGTGGCCACGGCGACAACGGTCTCGCCATATCCCGTCCGATCCACCGCCACCGGTACATTGCTGGTCGAAGTGTTGCCGGTGCCCAACTGACCGTAGCTGTTATTGCCCCAAGCCGCCAGCGTGCCGTCCGCACACAATGCCAGACTGTGGGAACTTCCACTGGCAAGGGCAACAACCACCCGGTCGGCTAGCAATCCAGCCGTGCTCATTGCGGTCGGCACATAGTTGTTAGTCAGGCTGGCGTTGCCCAACTGACCGGAACTGTTGTTGCCCCAGGCCACCGGCCGGGTGGGAGCCCACTGGAGGACCAGGTCGTTGCCACTACCGCCATAGTAATTGGCGACAAACTTGTAGGCAACCCCGCCGTAATTCATCGTCACCATCTGCCCTTGTGCCAGGTTGTCGAAGGTGCCTTTGATGAAACCCAGTCCGGTATTGCTGACCACCGTCAACTGTGTGCCCGTGGCGGGGGCATGGTTGAGCGCGAAGTTGACGTTGCTGCCGGTTGCGGTGAAGTTTCCGCTGGTCAAGGGCACTTCCGCGCCGGTGCTGTAGGTGGCGGCCAGCAGGCCGCTGCCGATGCCTGTTAGATTGATGTTGAAAACCCCGGTGCCAGGATCATTGCTGGCGACATGCAGGACCGCGCTGCGGTTGAACTCGGCACCCGCCGTAAAGGTCACCTCAAACGTGGTGGAAGCCCCCACGGCCACACTCGCAAGCGGTGGGGTGGTAACGGCGAAGTCAGCGGCGTTCGTGCCGTCAAGGGTCAAGCTGCCAACGGTGAGTGGAACGAAGCCACTGTTCCTGATAGTGAAAGTCATCGATACTCCATGACCCACGGCGGTGCCGCCGAAATCCACGGTATCGCGGCCGCTTGTTAGGCCGGCGCCTCCGGCTGCTTCGATGGCAATCCGGGGCACGCAGGGCATGGCTACTATGCCAAGGCTGTGGGAGGCATTCCGGGCGCTGGTTACCACCATGAAATACTCGTTGGACGCCAGCGTGGACCTGTTCACGGCCACCGGCACATTGCTGGAGGTCGTGCTGCCGTTGCCTAACTGGCCGTAATCATTGGCACCCCAAGCGGCCGCGGTACGGTCCGTGCACAGCGCGATGCTGCCGGAACCTCCTCCTGCGATACTGCTGACCGTCTTGCTCGCGAGCCCTCCCGTCGTGCTCACCGCCACTGGAACCAGGATGTTAGATGAGCCGGCATTGCCCAACTGGCCATAATAGTTGTATCCCCAAGCGGCCAGCTTGCCGTCTGAAGCGAGCGCCAGGCTGTGGTAACTTCCCGCCGCGACGGCAACAACCGACTTGCCGGAAAGCACCCCGGTCTGATCCACCGCCACCGGCACCGTGCTGTGGGTCGTGCTGCTATTTCCCAACTGGCCATAGGTGTTGTATCCCCAGGCAACCAATTTCCCGTCCGCACAAAGTGCCAGACTATGGCTGTCTCCGCCAGCCATGGTGGTCACGGCTCTGCCGGAAAGCACGCCGCTTCGGTCGACCGCCACCGGCACGCTGCTTTGTGTCGTGTTACCGTTGCCTAACTGGCCATTGGAATTGTTTCCCCAAGCGAATAGCGTGCCGTCCGAGCACAATGCCAAGCTGTGGGTACTTCCCGCAGCCACGGCGACCACCGTCTTGGCGGCCAGGGTGCCAGTCTGATCCACCGCCACTGGCACATTGCTTTGGGTCGTGGTGCCGTTTCCTAACTGGCCGGAGCTGTTAATACCCCAGGCGGCCAGTGTGCCGTCCGAGCACAGCGCCAGGCTGTGATAATTTCCCGCAGCCACGGCGACAACGGTCTTGCTGGAAAGCACGCCGGTTCGGTCCACCGCCAGTGGCACATTGCTCTGCGTCGTGCTGCCGTCACCCAACTGTCCATAGCCGTTGTTCCCCCAGGCCGCCAGCGTCCCGTCCGAGCACAACGCCAGACTGTGCGAGCTTCCTCCGGTCAGCGCGATGAGCGTTTTCCCAGCCAGCACTCCCGTAGTGCTCGCTGCCACTGGCACCTCACTTGATGCCACGCCGCCATTGCCCAATTGCCCGTAATAATTGTAGCCCCAAGCCACCGGCCGGGTGGCCGTCCACTGGAGGACCAGGTCGTTGCCGCTGCCGCCGAAGTAGTTCGCCACAAAGTGGTAGGTTGTCCCGCTGTAACTCAACACCACCGCCTGCCCTTGCGTTAGATTGTCGAAGGTGCCGTTGATGAAGCTCAGCCCGGTATTTTTCACCACGGTCAATGTGGCACCTGTCGCGGGTGTGTGGTTGAGAGTGAAGTTCACCGTGTTGCCCGTGGCCGTGTAACTGGAGGCAGTGACCGGCACATTCGTCGGATTGTTGTAGGTGGCATCCACGACGGCCGCGTTGACCGGCAGGGCGAACAAGGAGGCTACGACAAAGAGGATGGCGCTAGCGGATGAAATGAGGAAAATGAGGAAATGACGCAGCGTTTTCATGGAGATGGTTGACCGAAGATGCCCCCAGCGTCTCCGAATGCAGCCATGCTGTTTATCAGATGGATCAATTGCAAGCTGAAGATCGGGGTGTGCCTTATTCGCTCCTGCCGTGTCTGGTTGGCCTTGTCCCACTCGTTCAACACGTTCGTGACTCGCTTGCACGCCTGCCGCATTTTTTTGGTGAAAATGAAAGATTTCACCTGCTTGGCGGGTAACGTGATGGATTCCAACCCATGGGAAGGAATTGCAAACGAGTCATCAACCATCAACAGAAACCATTATGCACACATCCCCATTGAACCATCCGTCAAGACGCACCTTCATCAAGCAATCCGCCGTTGCGCTTGGGGTGCCTTTTGCCGCACCACAAATCCTTGCCCAGTCGGTGGCAGGCGCCAACGATAAGCTGAACATTGCCTGGGTCGGCTTCGGCAACCAGGGCGGCGGGGACTTGGGGGCCTGCGCTGGCGGCAACAATATCGTCGCCCTCTGCGATTGCGACCCGCGTATCCTCGATCGCGACAAACAGAAATACCCCGACGCGAAACTCTACACGGATTTCCGCAAGATGCTCCGCGAAATGGGCAACAAGATCGACGCGGTGGGCATCGGCACTCCGGATCACACCCACTTCGCCATCGCCTACATGGCAATGAACATGGGCAAGCACGTCTTCATCGAGAAACCGCTGGTGCACTCGCTGTGGGAGGCACGCACACTACAGCAGCTTGCCGTGAAGAAAAATCTCATCACGCAGATGGGCAACCAAGGCCACGCGTCCGAAGGTGCGCGCCTGATCAAGGAGTGGTATCAGGCCGGGCTGATCGGCGAGGTCAAGGAAGTCATTTCCTGGACCAATCGTCCGAAGTCGGGAT
>JAPLUJ010000351.1 GCA_026397695.1 Verrucomicrobiota bacterium
TGGGGTTGAGTATCATCACTGGAAAACATCGGGATTTTGGTGTCCGTGCGCGGCCGGTAACGACCTCATCCAACCAAATCTGGTTGACCGGTTCGAATACGACACTGGCTCCGGCGGCGCGGGCTACGACCGGAGTGAGATCGGTGGAGTTAGTCCAACCTTAGATGCTCAGACTGCATAATGAGCGGAATTTATTCATATTTGAGCGAACGTTAAATGTCCGCCCACGGGCGCGACTGAGAAGGAGGTTGAAATGTGATTGAGCAGCTTATGGCCCGTTGGTGCGCGACGCCTTGTTCGGCCTTTATTCTTGCCCGGTGGAATTCAAGCGCACGCTGCAACCGCTCAATCTGCTCTCGAACGAATTCCAAGCGACTCGATTCCAATTCCAGTGTTGCGCAATACTGGTAGACAGAAATCGGAACCTCAAATGTCGAAAAGTATGGCAAACCGCCTAAATCAACCAGTAGGCGATCCCACTCGCCACGGGATAAACCGCCACTAACTCCGATCGCCTCGTTGAGCTTCTCGTCGGCAGTCGTATGCGGATTCTCGATGGCCTTTTTAGCGCGGTCGATTTGATCGGCAACGTAGGGCGAGTTGCACCTATGCGCGGCCTCGATCAGGCTGCCGAGTGCAATCAAAGCGTCGATCTGGAGATTCTTTTCCATTTCTGCCGAACAGTGTAATTAGTCCAACTGGGAAGGTGCCCAGATTCTGGCTGATTTGGCAAGCAGCTAAACTGATAAGAGCGCATCTCCCTAATAATCAAAGCTTTATGGATTTGCAACAGATGGCTGATTGTTCGGACTTGTTGAACAATCCGACCGCCGACAGGGGTAAAGGCGCTCCGAGTTCGCCCGATCCGGCGAACTCGGATTATCACCCCCACCGTGCGTGCGTTGGTCAGGACGCGCAGGTGACTTACGCGGCTCCCGCCGTCCCAGTACTCAAAGCGCGAATTCCAGACACTGGTCATCCGCGCCTTCCCTGATCCAGGACCAGTCAACCCACCGGGCTGAGCGGCCTGGACTTCCTGTCGTGTTGGTTACCAACCACCGGTCTCCGGCATTGGCTGTTATCGCCACGAAGTGCTGGAGATCAGGTTCCTTGCGCGTAGGCCACGATACCGAGGCCAGGACGATTTTACCCTCGCGCCAATCGCTTGCGCACTTCGGGAGCACGCAACCGGCAATACCGGCTGTGCAACACCCTGTTCACATCCTGCCACGTGGACCCGTTATCCGGATCCGGCCCCACAGCGTCCCACACGTTGTGATACATTGTGAGGTTTGGCATCTCACCTGTTCTCGCGTACTTGCGGGCACAGATGGCTGTGAACGCGGCTGTTGCTCCGCAGCTGTAATGACACCGATGGCCGCAAACGCCTTGCTGAATATCTGCTCCGCCATCCCTTCTCCCTCCAGAAAATCACCTGGAACGCCACCACGCAAAACGTCATCTATCGCTCAAAGCGCCACCACACCTGACCTCGAAGGCGTCCACACCCAAAGAATCCGCCGTCCGAAGATTTTTCAAAAGAATCCTTGGTAACGCGGACAGAATAGGTATTTTCGCGCTTGAGGAATTTCCCCATGAATCCGGCAGCAAACCACTGTCCCTTGCCCAAATCCGCCGTTTGGAGGTTCCTGTCTCTTTATTTTCACCGAAACACCGCCCTTCCGAACCACCGAAACACCTCTTCCAACCCCCTTTCCCCTCCAGAATCGCCCGACCGGATTCCCTCTTTCAGCGTTTCAGTTTTCCATATTTCAGCTTTTACCCAACCCCCCATTTCCCCGCCTACCGGTCCGGCCACCGGCTCTTCCAACGGCCTTCACCGGGAAAGCAATTTCCTAGTCCACCGATGAAGTTGAAGATTACAATAGTCACGATTCTCGCTCTTGCGATTGTCTCGCTGGTTCGTGCCGCCGAGGAGGAGATGCCGAAACAGAAGAAGATATTTGAACAAATCGGGCACATGTTCGGAAAGTTCGGCGAAAACAGCAAGACGGAAATCAAAGTCATTTCCGGTCCGAAAGACGTCAAGATGAATAGGGGCGGCGCTCCGGGAAAGCAATGGATCGCCACATGCGACAAGTATGAGTTCAAGCTGACCATCGAGGACACGGTTTCATTGAAGGTCGAGGAATTGGTGAAGCGTCTTGAGAAACTGCCCGTGCCTTACATCAGCGCCTGCCAGGCCGTTTCCGACGAAGGCGAAAACGGCATCGCAATCTACAAAACTCTGGGCGGGGCCTCGGCACACGGCGGACAGAGCTACATCAACATGGTCCCCGGGGCCGGCCCGCTGGTTGTTGCCCACGAGGCGGGACACACGCTCGAACAGGTAGCCAGGAGTTCCGACCCGAAGATTCTGGAGAAGTGGGCCGAAATCGCCGTGGCCGACAAGATATCCGTCTCCGGCTATGGCGGCGACAAAGGGGGACACGAAGACATCGCCGAGTTCGCCAAGGCTTACGCCGTATGCTTGGACGCGGGCGACGGGAAATTGCAATTCCTCAAGGAACTCTCGCCCGGGCGATTCGCGATGTGGGAGAAGGTCCTTTACTGGCCGCCGCAAACGGTTGCCAAAGATAAGGAGAAGAAAGGCGGCGAAGAGCAAGAAAACGCCCAGAGGAACGACGCCAAAGGCTCCAAGTAGGAAACTTCCATGAACCTTCCAACGGCCTTCACCCCCAAAGATCGAAGATGGAGGATCGAAGATGGAGGATCGAAGATAGAGGATCGAAGATAGAGGATCGAAGATAGAGGATCGAAGATAGAGGATCGAAGATAGAGGATCGAAGATCTCATCCATTTCTCCGGTCCGGCCACCGTCTCTTCCAACGGCCTTCACCCAGAAAGCAAATTCCTAGCAATAACAGAAAATAGGGGGAGCTGATTTTCATAACGTGAGAGCCATAACCGGCATGGGACACGACATCAAGCATTATCCATTGTAAAGTTTCGGTAATTCTGTCCCCATGGCCGCCCGGCGGGGCAGGCCGCCCGGGTCCACACGATCCTCCCCGAACCCGGATAAACGCACATCCACTAGGAGATTCTAATGAAAATCAGGCAACTTATCACAGCCATCCTCTTCGGAATCTCACTGGGGGTCGTGTCCGCTTCGGAACTCGAAGAAGATTTCAAGAATCCGCCCGACACGGCTCGGCTCTGGGTTTATTGGACCTGTCAAGACGGACATTATTCCATGGAAGGCACCACCGCAGACCTTGAAGCGATGAAAAAAGCCGGAATTGGTGGCGTGCTGCGGATGGATTGTAGCATCGACGGTATTTCCTTTGGCGGCACCCCTTATCTGAGCGAAAAATGGCAGAAGCAGTTCGTTCACGCAGTCCGCGAATGTGAGCGTCTCGGCCTCGAGTTCACCACCATCACGGGACCCGGCTGGACGGGCACCGGCGGTCCCTGGATCAAGGCCAAGCAATCGATGCAGCACCTCGTCCCGGCGAGCGTCACCACAAAGGGACCGGCAAAGTTCGATCAGATCCTCCCTCTGCCGGAGCCGCGCATTTCTTCCTACCACAACAACCAGACTGCGCAAATGAAGAAGGAAATCAGTGGTTTCCACCAAGATGTTGCCGTGTTCGCGTTTCCGCGTTGTGAGCCGGTCATTGCGGATATTCAAGAGAAGGCTCTTTTTATCCGCAACCCGTTTACTTCCATGCCGCGTGTGCGACCTTACCTGCCCTCACCCGCGAGTTACCCCGCCGCCACAACGGCGCAGGTGATCGATCCAACCACAATCCTTGATTTGACCTCTAAATTGCAGGCGGATGGACGGCTCGTGTGGGACGTTCCGTTAGGCGAGTGGACGATTGTCCGGCTCACCGTGCGTTCCACGGGTGCCAACACGCGTCCCGCACCCGCCGCAGGACTTGGCCTGGAGTCCGACAAGTTCAGCAAGGAGGCGCTCGCCACGCATTTCGAGGCGTTTTTCGACCCGCTGTTGAAGGAAATCGGACCGCGTCCGAATGACAGGAAAGTCGGCTTCATTGCACTCGATGCCGACAGTTGGGAGATGAGTTCCCAAAACTGGACACCCGGTTTCCGCGATGAGTTCAAGAAGCGATGCGGTTACGATCCCTGGCTCTACTTCACGACGTACACCGGCTGCGTTGTGGGTTCGCGTGAGCAGACCGAGCGGTTCCTCTGGGATGTTCGCGCGATGTGTCAGGAACTGTTACTCGAGAACCACGCGGCAGAGATGAAGAAGCTATGTCACCAGCGAGGACTCCGGTTGATGATCGAACCTTACGACATGAATCCGGCAGGCGACCTTGACCTTGGATCATACGCGGACTTTCCTGCCGGCGAGTTCTGGTTCGACACGTTTCAATCCGGGTGGAGTTGTATGACCGCCGCGTCGATCGCACACACCATGGGAAAGTCCGTGGTTCTCGCCGAAGCATTCACGTCGGGTCACGGAGACTGGCAGCAAACGCCTTGGGTTCTCAAGAACCAGACCGACTGGGCCTTTGCCGCGGGGATTAACAAGTTTGCGATTCACGGTTTTGCCCACCAATCGAATGAGGATTCGCCCGGGATGACCTTCGGTCCTTACGGGGTGTTTTGGAACCGGAAGCAAACGTTCTGGCCGCTCGTCGGAGCTTACCACGAGTACCTCGCAAGATGTTCGCATTTGTTACAGCAGGGGGTGACGGTTTCGGACATTCTCTACCTGACGCCTGAAGGCGCGCCGCAGGTCTTCCTGCCGCCACCCAGCGCACTCGACGGTGCCGGGTCGAGGTTGCCGGACAAGCTGGGCTACGGATTTGATGGCTGCTCTCCCCGCATTCTGATGAACCGGGCAGTGGTTAGGGACGGCCTGATTACCTTTCCGGGCGGCTCCTCGTATCGCTTGATGGTTCTGCCGCGCTATGAAACCATGACTCCGCTGCTTCTCACAAAAATCAAGGACATGGTGCAGGCCGGCGCCTCCGTGGTCGGTTATCCTCCGATAAAGTCACCCGGTCTATCAGATTATCCCGCGTGCGACAAAAAGCTAATTTCGTTAGCAAAGGAATTATGGGGAAGTCTTGAAGAACCGGGTGAAATCACCAGGCGCGGTTATGGGCGCGGCAGTATTTATTGGGGGCGGTCTTCTTCCAATGAACTCTATCCTGACTATGACAGCACGGCTTCGGTACTGAAGACGATGGGTATCCACGAGGACTTCACAGCGACTGGCCCGGTGCGTTACGGACATCGCCGTTCTGAAGAGCGGGAGATCTACTTCCTGTCCAGCAAGTCGGCCAAACCGCTTCAGGCGGATTGCACATTTCGAGTCGCCCAAGGACAACCGCAACTGTGGAATCCGGTGACGGGAATGCTCCGGCCCCTCCCCCAATACAAACAAGAAAATGGGCACACAACCCTCCCCATGGCGTTTGCGCCCTATGAAAGTTTCTTTGTCATCTTCCCTCGCAATGGCGGATTGGCCCGAGACGAAACCCGCGCCGTGAATTTTCCAGAGTTAGAACCCGTTTTCACCCTGGAAGGACCATGGCAAGTCTCGTTCGATCCCAAATGGGGCGGTCCGGAGAGCGTTGCCTTCGACGCCTTGCAGGATTGGACAAAAAGAGAAGAGGATGGCATCAAGTATTATTCCGGCATTGCCACGTATCAAAAAGTTTTTGATTCCCCGAACATCTCGGGGAAACAGGCCTGTCTCGACCTGGGTGAAGTGCATGAGCTGGCCGAGGTCACACTGAATGGAAAGAAACTCGGTGTGATCTGGTGTGCGCCATGGCGGATTGATATCACGAACGACTTGAAAGAAAAAAACAACCAACTGGAGATCAAGGTGGCCAACCTATGGACGAACCGACTTCTCGGCGACGCTGCAAAACCCGCAGGACAGCGTCTCACTCGAACCGCGTTGCGCTACCGCGTTCGCGGCGGGTTGCTGCCTTCAGGCCTCCTGGGACCCGTGCGCATCCAGGTCAGCCAAGAATGAACGGAGATCTCTGGTATATGGAGGCTTATGGTGCGCGCTGAATTCCGCGCTCCAACCCCCATTTCCCCGCCTACCGGTCCGGCCACCGGCTCTTGCAACGGCCTTCAGTGCCGTGATCAATGCCTTCGGCGTGTCGGCCGCGATGCCGCTTTCCATTTGACCCCGCGTCCCGTCCGGCGCATCCCTTCCGGTTGTGGAGCGTCCGCTGACAGCGTTGTTCGTCGATTGTGATTCCTACTTCGCGTCGGTCGAGCAGCACCTCGATCCGGCCCTGCGTGGTCGGCCGGTGGGCGTGGCCCCGGTGATGGCGGAAACCTCGTGCTGCATCGCCGCCAGTTACGAGGCCAAGGCCTTCGGCGTGAAAACCGGCACCCGCATCAGCGACGCGCGGGTCATGTGCCCCGGTATTGTGATAGTCGAGGCCAAGCCGCCCGAGTACTTGCGCCTCCATCACCGCATCATCGAGGCGGTCGAGGACTGCATCCACGTCGAGGCCGTTCTGAGCATCGATGAGATGTGGGCATGGCTGCCCCTCAACCTCCGCGAGCCCGCCACCGTTGAGGCCATCGGCAGGCGCATCAAGGCGACCGTCGCCCGGGAGGTATCGCCCGTCATCAAGGTGAGCATCGGGGCCGGACCCAACAAGTACCTGGCGAAAATGGCCAGCAAGATGCGCAAGCCCGACGGTCTCTTCATCATCGAGCACCACCAACTGCCCGGCGTCCTGCATCCCCTCAAGCTCCGCTACCTCACGGGCATCGGCAGCAGCACCGAGACCCGCCTGCGTTCCGCCGGCATCCGCACCGTGGAGGGCCTGTGTGCCGCCACCAAGGACGGGCTGCACCGGGCGTGGGGCGGCGTCATGGGCGGGCGCCTGTGGCATCTGCTGCGCGGCGATGAGATCCCCGACCTGCCATCCAACCGCAAATCCCTCGGCCACAGCCATGTGCTGCCGCTTGACAGCCGGGTGCCTGAAAAAGCCTGGCCCGTTCTCTGCAAGCTCCTGCACAAGGCGTGCGAGCGCCTGCGTGCCGAGCATCTGCTCACCGGGTCGCTCACCCTGCAACTCGGCTTCGTCAGAGGCCCGTCATGGTCGGCGGACGCACACACGGTGGAAACCGACTCGACCCTCGCGCTCATGCACTTGATGGAGCGGCTCTGGCACGGCCGGCCCGAACCCGGCTGCCGGATCCTGAAGGTGGGTGTGGTGCTCACGCGCCTCTGCGAGCCAGGCAACCTCACGCCGCAGTTGTTCCAGGATGGGGACGGTGCCGGGGTTGATGTCGCGGCCGGCACCGGCAACGAAACCGAAACCGACATCGAAAAGCACCAGCGCCTTGATGCCGCCATCGACAAGCTCCGGGCGCACTAATGAAGCTGTCGTTGTCTATGGAGGCAAGGTTGGAAATCTCCAGGCCGTTTTCTTCCTCGAATGGAGCGGCGTGGGAAATCCTGTGAGTGGCTATTATTTCCACCCGGCACGAGGCCGCGCCAAGACCTACAAGCTTGAAGGAGGCAATCCGAAGGAGGGCGTTCTCAACCTCAAGGAATTCACCGTCGGAAAAAACGGAGCAGTGGCTGAAAGCGCCAATTGCCGGCTGACGAAAAGCGTGGAGGGCAACCGCATTGTTTGGAAAGGAATCATGAACAACACCGATGGACGGAAACTCCCGATCGAATTCTCCCGTCCACGCTGATCATACTTGATCCCTGCAAGAACGACCCAACCCGCATTGATGAACCATCACCCATTTTTAATAACAAATCATTATGGCCAGGTATTCCAAAAAAGCTCAGGACAAAATCGAGGAAGTCATGCATGAATTCAAGCATGGAGAATTAAAATCAGGCAAAGGCGGTAAAGGTGGGATTGTTAAAAGCCGCGAACAGGCAATAGCCATCGGTATAAGCGAAGCACGGGAAGCAGGATTAAAAGTTCCCAAGGAAAAATCATAATCAGGGGTCGCGGGATCACAGGGAGGCGGACTCCTGACTGTCGGGTTCACCACCAGCGTGTTCTTTCTTCCCATGATCATCTCAAACCGCGATACTCCGCGCGCATGAAAACATCCAGACGCGTGTTTATGGCTGGCGCCCTGCGCTGTGGTTCGGGAATGGGTTTGATCGCAGTATCGGCTGGTCAGGCCCGGGCGGCAACTGCCGGCGGCGAACCCAAGACATCGTACGAGATCCACCCCATTGGCACCGTGGAAAAGGGTGACAAATGGACTCGTATCCGCATCTTTGACCCGTATGTGGATGGCCTGCTGGGATTGCAGGAATGGTCGCATGTCAACGTGTTCTATTGGTTCGACCAAAACGACCAACCGCAGAAACGCGGCATTCTGAGGGTCCACCCCCAGGGCAATATGGCGAACCCGTTGACGGGCGTCTTTGCTTGTCGCGCCCCGGTCCGCCCCAACCTGATAGCCCTGAGTGTATGCAAAGTCCTGTCGGTGGAAAGCAACCTGGTTATCCTCGACGGTATTGACGCATTTGCCGGTACCCCCGTTTTGGATCTGAAGCCGTTCGTCCCCCCGGACGCGCCCGTGAACGACTTGCGTATGCCAGCGTGGATCAAGGGAAAAAAGCAAGCTGACTGACCAAGCAACCCGTCAATTTTGAAGGGGAAATTCCATCAGAGTCCATCATCATGAAAATTATCCCGCTTGTTCTTGTGTCGGTAACGAGTTTCTTGGTCACCCATCTTCAGGCACGGGTATGGACCTCCGCCGATGGAAGCCATGAAACCGAGGCTGAGTTTATCAGTGTCAGCGACGGCAGTGTGACCTTGCAGAAACCCGGCGGCACACGCATCAATTTTTCTCTCGATAAACTGTCGGCGGATGACCAGGCGTGGGTCAAGGAAAAGCTTGCCTCCGAGCCGTCACCGGGCACAACGGGAAGCAACGTCAGGAAGGGCGCGGAAAAATCCAACGAGTACACCAAGCAGATCACCGGCAAGTGGGAGCGATTGGAAGACGCCGAACTCAAATACCGGTTCTTCGCCGGGCACAAACTCAAGGGCTCCAAGCTCTATCCATTGGTAATTTATCTGCACGGCAGGGGTGGCGATGTCATGACACCGAATGTGCCGGGTCCAAAAATGTGTGGAAAGACCAGTGTCCGGCCACCGGTTCTTGCAACGGCCTAACGGCTCACCTCGATAATTTCCTTGCAATCAGCAAAGGAAGCGGTTTCATCAGCGCACACAATGAAGAAGATCCGTGTTGCCAGCCTTGCCATGCTCTGTTGTTTTTGCGTCAGTTTCGTCGCCGTTAGTCACGGACAGACGGAGATTCCTGCGTGGGCCAAAGTATCCAATGAACAGATCGCCGCGGCGAAGAATCTGGGCATTCCCGTCGCCTTTGCCAATTCGATCGGCATGAAGTTCGTGCTGGTCCCGGCGGGCTCGTTCATGATGGGCAGTCCCCCCGAGGAGGAGGGCAGATACAAGGGCGAGGAACCCTATCACAAGGTAACTTTCGCCAAGCCGTTTTACATTTCGATCTGCCAAACA
>JAPLUJ010000214.1 GCA_026397695.1 Verrucomicrobiota bacterium
AACTCGCCCCGCGCAAGCTGGTCGGACAAATGATGGGCTTCTGGTTCCTTGCCACGGCCCTCGGCAATCTGATAGCCGGCTTGCTGGCCGGCACCTTTTCGGTCGATGCCATCCAGCAGTGGCCAGCCATGTATTTGAAAATCACCGTGCTTCCCATTGCCGCCGGTTTACTGCTGATCGTCTTTTCCAGGTTGCTCAAGAAACTCGCCCCGGATGTGAAGTGATGCCATCTTAAAGAAATAATGTGAATCCAACTGCGGAGCGGGACGCTCCTGACACGGTCTGGAGCAGGATGCTCCAGCTACGCTGCGAAGTGGTATGATGATGCGGGATGGCCTCACAATGTGGCAATACCCGCACGGATGATATCCGTCGAGATACCGAGCGCCCAGGCGGCGGCAACCGCTGCCAGGATGTTTTCAAGCTGCGTTTGACCGCACGCCTTGTTAGACATCGGCAACTCCGCCAGCATGAGTACCACACCATCCATCCCGCCCTGACTCATGACGATGCCGCCATCCCGCACCAACACGGCCCGGCCACCCCGGCTCATATGTTCGGTAACGGCGGGTAACGGAGCGGTGGTGGCAAAGAAAATCACTTCCCCATCGCAATGCCCGGCCAATTCCACGACCCAGGGATCCGCACCATTCAGCACCGCGACGCCCCCGGGCAACACCACGTCTATCTGGGTACGCACCACATTGCTGACCTGCTCCACGGTTGCAATGTAATACGGGCCGAAATGGCGGTCCGGTTCCAGGTTGGTGACAATGCCGACCTGACAGCGGTCATAGCCCAGACCTTCTGATAGAATCATCGCAATGCTGTTTTCAAGCACGGCAGCGGTGACCGAACGGTTGATCAAAACTCTTTGCGCCGATGCCCAATTCGCGCAATCGTTCTTGTCCACCACACGCTTGTCAAACGTCAGGCACTCACGGCTGGCAAGCCCCACATAATACCCGGCCATTTTCAGCAATCCGGCCACGATGCGCGCCACTTGTGCTTTGCCATGCGTGCCGCAAATTCCGATCACCGGAATACGATCGCTCTCTTGGTCGGAAAACAGGCTGTCAACGATGGCCCGACCCACCGGACGAGGTTGTCCGGAGGCAGGCTTCAAATGCATCAACAGACCGGGGCCCGCATTGATTTCGATGATCGCGCCGTCTTGCTCTTCAAGCGGACGGGAAATATCTTCCGCAACCAAATCAACACCGGCGATATCCAGACCGATCATGTGCACCGCGTGGGCGACCAAGGCCGCCACCTCAGGATGAACCAGATCGGTCACGTCATCCACCACATTGCCATTGCGCTGGATCAACACCTGCGTGCCGGACGGTGGAACCGAATCCGGCGTGTAACCCTGACGGGTGATTTCAAACATGACCGCCACATCGTCATCCAAATCCACCAGACTGAGTGGGAAATCTTCACCGATGCCGCGACGCGGATCCGTATTAATTTGCTCGTCTATCAATTTGCGAATCGACGAGCGCCCGTCAGCCAGCAGTGAGACCGACGCGCCACGTGTAGCTGCCGCCAAGCTGCCGCCAATCATCAGCAGGCGGTGTTCGTGGCCGCGGATGAAGCGTTCAACAATGACTTCGCTACCCTTTTTATCGGCGAGCTGATAGGCGGTTGCGACCTCCTCGCGTGTCATTAAGTCGGTGGAGACGCCGCAGCCATGATTCCCATCGGATGGTTTCACCACCACCGGCAAGCCAATGACTGTTGCCGCCTCCCACGCATCTTCCGGACTATCGACAATCCGCCCTACAGGCACCGGCACCCCGCACGCCTGTAACAAAGTCCGGGTGAGATTCTTGTTTCTGGATATACTCTCGGCAATCGCACTGGTCTTGTCGGTCTCGGCCGTCCAAATCCGTTGTTGCCGCGCGCCATAGCCCAATTGCACCAGATTGCCTGCCGTCAAACGGATCGAGGGAATGTCGCGGTCGTCGGCCGCTGCGGCGACGATGCACGCGGTGCTGGGACCCAGACAAAGCGTATCCACCAAATCGTGCAGTTGCGTGTGGGTTGCCGCCATGTCATACGGCTGGTTATGTATTGCCGCGAGGATCAGGTCGCGTGCCGCATGCAATGCCGCACGGCTCACCTGCTCGTTGCGCGAGCGTACCACCACTTGATAGACACCGCGCACCGGGGTGCCATGGGTTTTGCCAAAGCCGCCTTGCATGCCGGCGAGATTTTGCAGTTCGAGCGTGACATGCTCGAGGATGTGGCCAAACCCGGTTCCCTCGCGCATGTGTTGCAGGAAGCCCCCCCGTTCACCGATGTCGCAGCGGTGCTCGACGAGTGTGGGTAGCCAGCCGGTGAGGCGTTCGTAAAAGCCGGGAATCGTATGGGGTGGTGAATCTTCCAACACCCCGATATCAACCCACGCCTCAAGCACCGGACGATACCCCCAGATGTTCGGGCCACGCAGTGGCAATATATTGAGAAACTCCATCAGACTGGTGAGTAGGCCGTTTGGCCGCACGATGCTAGGCACCACGCTTTGGCCCTGTCAATGCCGGGATTTGCTTGTCGAGCAGCCATTTGCCGGGTGTTTCTTATGCGAGGTCACCGGCGCGGTGCGCCCGCCCAAACAGGCACCGGGACCATGTTTTCCACCCCGGTGGGACACGTCGGGTCCACATCCACCGGCGGCCACAGCGCATTGCCGGCCTTTTGGGCGGCGATCTGGCTGCGATCATTGCCGATCCAGCCTATTTCGTTAGAGTTGAGGTCCAGCCACAGCGTGATGCGCCGCCAGTCGTCGGCGCTCAATTGCAGGTCTTTGTGCTGGGGCATGGTTGTCAGGGCTTTCATGATGCCTGAGGCGCGGGCGCCGAAGCGGCCGGGGGTTGTGCGTGAGCCGCCGACGCCGAGCATGGCGAGCGCCTTGTGTTCGCCTGGGTAGCTGAAGGCGAGATTATTTCTGGCCAGCGACTTGTAGCTCATGTCCGGGGCCCGCGGATTCTTTTTGTGACACTCGACACACTTTTTGTCGAACACCGGGGTCTTCACCAGTTGGGTATAATTGAAGGGCATGGCACCGCTTGCGACCTCGGGTGTTAGTTTCGACGGCGGACGTTTCAGTGCGGTCGACAGGTTGTAGTTGGTGCCGGACTTCCACTTGTCCTCATGGCATCCGAAGCAGGTCATTTGTTCGCCGGGATGGACATATGTGGCCGAGCGCATCGAGTGCACGGCCATGCCCTTCTCATCAAGCAGCTGGAAATAGATCGCCTTGCCCACCGGTGCCTCGCAATGGACGCTGCCGTCCGCCTCGACCGGCACGACGCCCAGGGCCATCCGGCCCGCCGAGTTGGTGGCAAAGCCGATTTGGGACACCGACTGGGTGCTGAACTCCAGATCGAACAACTGGGGAATGACCTGCACGATACGCATCCATTTCACCTTGGTTCCCTCCATGCTGATGGTGGCACGTTTGTGATCGGGCAGGGTCGCGCGCTTGCCCTGCCAGGTCTGCACAGGCAACACCGGCGGCAGCCAGCGTGGACGGATCGGAAAAGGATCCCTCACGCGATAATGCGGATTGCCCGGATCATGGATCAACTCACGGTTGCCAAACCTATCTAACATGTATAGGCCGGTTTGATAATTGCACAGGTAGAAATCCTCGTTCAGCGGCCATGCGGTGCCATAGGCATAGGTGGAGCCCTGTTCGACCTCCGGAAAAGGATATTCAGGGGTGATGCGTTTGACCTGGGCCATCGCGCCGTCATCGGGAATACGGGTGTCAATGAGCACGAGACTTCCGGAAAACCCTTCGTGGTGACCCACGGCCGTGGCCGTGAATTTCGGCGAGTCGGGGACCGCGCGGAAGGAGATTTCAGCGTCGGGCCGCAGGTTGCGCCCGTAAACCAGGGACTCCCTGCCATACTGGTGGGGTTGGAGGCCCTCGGTCATGGCGGACCATGGCAGGGGATAATTGCCGTGGAAGTTACGGGGGTCCCGTCCGTCGGGCATGCATTCCCAGAGGTGATGTGCGGTTCCCCAATGGCGGTCGACGTAGTCCCAGCGGGTATAGATGATCTTGCCGTCATGGGTGATGCTGGGTGCCCATTCATTGGTTTCATGATAACTCAGGCAGATGATGTCCGATCCATCCTGCTCCATGGAATACAGCGTATAGGTCAGCGACTGCGGGGTGAGCACGCATCTGCCAACGCCGCCCCGGCGCGTGGAGGTGAAGACAATTCTTCCAGATGGCAGGAAGCATGGATCGAAGTCGTCCGCCGTGCCGTCGGTGAGTTGGGTGAGTTTTTTGGTGGTGATGTTATAGTTGAAGATATGCCATATTTCACCGATGGTGGTGGCGGCGAACAGGAGATCCCTGCCATCGTAACTGAATTCCAGGCCCGAGAACTTGCCGGTGAGTTCCTTGCCCTGCCATGGCCCGGATGACACCTTGATGCTGGCCAGCGGCGCGACGGTTGCGGCTTTGGACTTGAAGTTTTGAATGACGAGAGGACCACCGCCATTGCTGTGCCCCCGCCAGATGGCGCGCGCCTGCTCGATGATGCGGCCATTGCCGGGTTGTTCGAGCATGCATACGATGTTATCAAAATTGAGCAGCGGATTGGCGAACACCACCGTGCGGCGCAATTCGCACACCGCAAAAAACAATTTCCTGCGCGCCTCCTCCGCAGTCGTGAGTTTGGCCTCGGCGGTCAGTTTTCCCAGTCTCGCATCAAACCCGCCGGTGATGGCGGCGGACAATAATGCGCGCGACTTGAAATGTGCAAGCAGCGCGTTTGTCCGTCGCAGCACCACGTCGAGCGGATCCGCATCCGCAGGCTGCACCAGCGCCTGCGGGTCCAACGCTTGTGCCGCTAGGCGTTCACGCCTGGCCTTGGAGGAGGCCTTCTGCTTGTTGAGTTGGCCGGCGGTTTCATCATACTCATGCTGCCATGCTTGATCCGGTGTGAGGGAGGGGGATGCATTCTCCAGACCCGCCGCAGAGGAGGGATCTTTTTTGTTAGGGTCGCGGGGTGCGGCCAAGCCGGTGTAAGGCAAGCACGCTAGCAGGCTGATTTGCAGCAAGGTGGCGGCACGATTCATGGAAGCATGGTTGTCCGGGTAGGAGTTGCGTTGACATCACCCATACGGTTGTCAACTGGTGGTTCTTGCGTGAAAATAACGCCACAATGCACCCGTACGCAAGCTATTTCTATCAGGGTTTCCCGGGTTGGTGTGGAAGCTTGAGTTCGGCTGCGGTTTGGTGTTCCGGCGCCCCGGCGTCAATCCACCGCCGCACCAGCGCGATCTCGTCATCCGTCACTGGGGATTTGCCCCCCGGAGGCATGAAGTGCTCATGGCTGGGCGACAACTCAAGGCGTCTGACCAACTCGCTGGCGGCGGCGTGGCCGGGCACCACGACCGGACCGAATTTGGGCTCTTTGAGGATCGCGTCATAGCTGTCCAAGCGCAGTCCGCCCTTGACCTTGTCGGGGCCGTGGCAGGCAACGCATTTGGCGGACATCACCGGCAGCACCCAGGCAGCGAACGCGGATTCACCGGCCGCCCCCCCGGCAGGTGCCACCGGCTGGACGTCGGCATTGGCACCACTGGGTTGGCGTTCCAGCATCGGCAGGTAGTAGGTCAGGTAACCGCTGCCATGCGTCAGAGAACCGCCAAAATGGCTGGCCACCAGCAAACCCAGCAGCGCCACCGCGAGCATCGCACCGTAGGCCGTGCGCCAGTTGAGCCAATGCATAATCAAGGTCAGCAGGCATGCGCCCACCACGCCGCAGCCGGCCCACATGTGCCAAGTGAGCAGACGCGGATCGTAACTGCCACTGCGGGCAAGCAACAAACCGCAAGCGCGGCCAGCGCGCGAGGATTTCGAGGCAGACCAACAGCACGAGAAAGCCAATCGGCAGATGCACCAGAGGCAGGTGGAATCGGCCGCAAAACAAACTGAGTTCAAGAGGGATGCCGCTCATGTTGTTAGATTGGAATAAATGAAACCATGGCGGGTGTGAGGCGATCCGGGTCTCCCACCTGCGAACTCCTCGCCGGCTGATGCTTGCCCGCCCACGTGGCCGACTAAAGAAAAAAATCTCTTTTGCTCATCGGGGGTGCGAGCGGGATCCAGGCCGGGGCGGGGCCGTCTTATTGCAGGGCGGGTTGGCTATTTTCCGGTGTCCACTTCCCATTCGGTGATGCCAGCGGAGAAACCCTCGACCAGATCGAGTTCGATGCGCAGGGCTTGGGTGGTGACGGGTTGGATTTTCACCTTCACCGGTTCGGCCTTGCGGATGGCATACACGGGCGAGCCGGGCGCGGGTTGCCAGGCACCGGCCTTGTCCTGATAGAGCAAGCGCCACGCCTGCGGCAGGCGGCACTCACCGGCATCGGTGTCCTCAGACCAGGTCACGGTCACGCCGTTCACCTTGATGGGTTTTTCGAATTCATAGGCGATCCATTCCCGGCCGCCCTTGTGCGGCCAGAAGTCAAAGACCGGAGCGAATCCATCGCTGGCGTTGCGCGACATTTGCTGGTCGTTGATGCGGCCGGGGTCCATGCCGACGCGCACGAATGAGACGCTGATCTTCGCCATGGAAGCGGCAGTGGGAACGGGCACGGGACGCACGTGTTTGGCATCGCGGCCGAGCCAGACGGCCATGGAAGATAGGCCGCGGTTGTTCCATGAGGCGTAGGGAATCGCGACCAAGGTCACGGGTTCCGCGCCAACGCCGCCTTTTTTGCGCACCACGCGTTGCGCACCGGTCACTTCTAACACAGTCACGCCACCTAACAAATCCGGTTTGAAAACGGGGGTTGCTTTGGCCGTGACGGGCAGCGCGACATCGGCAACCGGTCCGTTGTTATCCAAGCCTTCGAAGGCATAGACGACGGGTCCGCGTTCGAGCGCGACCTGGCCGCGGGTGGCGGCGATTTTCTGATTGCCAGCCACGCGGCGCACGGGCATGGGCAGATTGAGGTCCACCACATCACCGGCTTTCCACGGGCGCTGGATGATGGCATATCCATCCTTGATGTCGGCCTTGAGCAATTCGCCATTCACCTTCACGGTCCACGCGGCTGGGGTGGGATCGTCGTATGCGTAGAGATCGGTGGGCAGGGGCTTGCCGCGCACCCAGTCGGGAATCCGCAGACACAGGGAGAAGTCGCCCTCCTTCGCGGGATCGACTGATAGTTTGATTGCGCCATCCCACGGGTACTTGGTTTGCTGGCTGATTTTCACGGTGTTGCCCTGCACCTCGGCGCGGGCATCGCCTTGGGCGTAGAGATTCACGAACAACCGCCTGTCCTGCACGGCGTAGGCATAACCTCCCAGCGAGGCCATCGTGCGCAGGACATTGGGCGGGCAACAGGCGCAGCCAAACCATGGGGCGCGGCCGGCCTGGCCGTGGTTGTTGGCGTCCTTGCCATTGTATTCAAGCGGGTTTGGATAGAAAAAGCGCTCGCCTGATAGAGAAACTCCGCTCAGGAAGCCGTTGTAGAGCGTGCGTTCGAAAACATCCATGTATTTGCCCTCGCCGGTCATCAGGAACATGCGCTGGTTCCAGAACAGGAAGGCAATCGCGGCGCAGGTTTCGTTGTAACAGCGGTGGGGCAACTCGTAGTCATTGCCATAGGCCTCGCCGGCGGCACGCGCGCCGCAGCCGCCGGTGATGTGGAGTTTTTTGCCCACCACGTTTTCCCAAATGGCGGTGATGGCATCAAGGTAGCGCTTGTCGCCCTTGAGCGCGGCCACGTCGGCCATGCCGCTGTAGAGGTAATTCGCCCGCACCGCGTGGCCGACGGCTGCACGCTGCTCAATGACAGGCAGGTGGTCCTGACTGTAATCACTGCCGCCCTTGCCGTCCTTGCCGCCCCTGCCGCGGGCGTCGAGGAAAAACCTGGCGAGATTGAGAAACCGCTCGTCGCCGGTTTTCCGATAGAGTTTGGCCAGGCCCATTTCAATGACCGGATGGCCGGGTGCGATCACCGGTTCGCCATCACCGAAGTCCTTGTGCACCAACTCCGCGCTCTTCAGGCAGATGTCCAGCAGGGTCTTGGATTTGGTGGCCTGCTCATAAGCCACACCCGCTTCGTATAAGTGGCCGAGATTATATAACTCATGGCTGAGCCCCGGATCCTTGAGCCAGCGCTGCGGATCGATCCAGTCGTGCGCCGGTGAATCCGGATGCATCGTCCGCCAGGTGTAAAGATAGCCATCCGGTTCCTGCGCCGCAGCGACCCGCGCGATGATGCCTTCCAAGCGTTGCTGCAATTGCGCATCCGGGCGGACGCTCAGACAAAACGCGGCGCCTTCGAGGACCTTGTACACATCCGAGTCATCGAACGGGTATTGCGTCGGCGGCTTGTGTTGGAAATCCTTGTCGCCGGCGGCGCGGCGTTTCAGCGTGTCGGCGGCGAGATCGAAGTTCACCATGCGTTTCGACGACTCGCACTGGTCGAGCGCAAATGGCAGGGTCACCTTGTTGTTGATTTCCTGACGATCATGCCACAGGCCACCGGTGAAACTTACGTCGGTGAAGGGCACCGGCCGCACCGGATAGTCCGCCGCGCCGAGCAGTCCAACCGGCACGACGGACATCGCGAGAAACATGCACCGGACCGGCAAGTGGCGGCCCTTGGAGAATAATGATTTTTTCATGACGGCATCCATACGTGGGAGCGATGGCCGAACTTGCAGCGCCAATGCACCCAATCGACCGGGCGCACCGCCAAGCCGCTCCTGGCTGGTATTCCAGCGCATGGTGCGTGGATTGGATGGTGGGATGCGTCAGGGATCACCCATTCCTCAGGCAGGGCAAATCATGCCTTCAAGCCCTTCAGATCAAACTCCAGCGCGAGGTTTTCGGTGAGGATTTCCTGCATCGTGAGTTCCTTGCCGCGGGCGGCGGCTTCACGACCGAGGACGGCGGTCAGGGCGTCGTCCACCGACTGTTGGACTGTCGGGTTGGCACACTGATTGCCAATAACATTCTGATAGAACGTGGCGATGTTGCGGATCGCCCCTTGGTCGTAGAGGCTGGTGATCGGTCCGCCGCCGAACTGATTGGGACCGCCGCGGAGGTAGGATTTCCCCCAGTAATTGATGTGGGCGTAGGCGGCCTTGCCATAGACCTCGCAGCGGATCAGCCAGTCCTGGGCGTTCTTCAATGCCTGGCAGCGGTGCGTCCACACGAGTCCGTCGTCGAATTCATAGGTGATCATGTAAAGATCGCGTCCGTCGCCATTGGCACCTTCCCTGCAGCGCCGGGTTTTGCCGATGGCTTTGACGGGACGTTTTCCGACCGCCCATAACACGGCGTCGATGGTGCGGACGCTGTATTCCACGATGAAATCCCCGGACAGCGGAATCGCGGTGATCCAGTTGCCCCGCCGCAGCAGGTTTTCGTTATTTCTATCAGCCGGGTCCGGCCAAACCGAGCTGAAGCCCATGCTGTCCACGTGCATCAGACGTCCGAGGGCACCTTCATGGATGCGTTTCACGACTTCGATGTTCACCGGATCGGTCGGCATCTGATAGTCAACGAAATGCACCAGTTTTTTTTCGGTGGCGAGTTTGCCGGTGGCCTGGATGCTGAGTGCGCCGGGCACATCGATCGCCACCGGTTTGGCCGCATAGACATGGCAACCGGCCTGGATCGCGGCCTGCGCGTGCGTGGCGTGGAATCTGGGAATGTTGACGATGGTCACTGCTTCCACGCCGCTTTCGAGCAGGCGCTTGTAGGCTGATAGACCTGAGAAGCGGCGGGCTTTGTCCACCCCCCGCGCGTCGCCGGTTTTATCGGCCGGTTCCTGGAAGTAGTCCGCCGTGGCGTGGATCTCATATCCGCCGTGTTGCTTGAAAAGATTGCCAAGCCATGCCCCGCGTCCGCCGCAGCCGATCAGGCCGAGTTTGATCTTGCGGTCGAAAACCGCGGGCGTGGCCGGGGTTTCCTCGGCAGCATGGCTGTGGATGGTTTGAGCGACTCCGGCGATGGCGGTGGAGGCAAGCGCGGTACCAAGGAACCGGCGGCGGGAATAATCAAATGATGGATTCATGGGGTGATGATGGTGGGTGTGAGGTTTGCGGGAAACTTGCTGTCAAAAAAACTAACAGAATGGTGTGCATGAATGGGCTTCGCCGGGCTGCACCTGCCCATGGAAGGCGAATGCGTGAAGCGAAGGTCGGGATTGAAAGGGCAGCGAACATTATTTGCAACCATGAAAATGAGGTGAAGTCAGCGATCCCAGGGCGATTGGCTTAATCCGCCTCTGTTCAAGGAAACTCAAGGTTTTTTGAGTTTTAGTTCAACATAGGCGCTGATTTTGTCATTTTAACGCTGATATGCTGGCACCGGCGGAAATTGCAAGGAATTTGTCATGAGAAATCAAAGGCTAACGCCGGTTGTCCACCATGCATTGTTCGCTCTACGATTGGCCGAGAGCCTTGCGTATTCTCTTGGGATCTCTTCGGCAATCAAGAATCCGATAGACCACCGGTTCCTTGGCGGCGTCGGTCCGGTAATAAATCGCGAATGGAAAGCGCTTTGAAAGCAGACGATGAAACCCGAAGACCCGGCGGTGAATACCAGCGTAAAGCACTAGCGAGTCAATGTCGGAGAAAAGGCAGTCCTGGAAGTAATCGCCCAGTCCGACTTCCCGTGATTCGTAAAACGCTCTCCCGTCTTCGAGATCGGCAACCGCGGATGGTAGGATTCGGATTGTCATTCACAGCCTCCTAAGATGACGCTTCGCCGCATCCCAATCCAAAGGAGTCTCCTCGCCGGAGGTAACACGCTGCTCGGTCTCTCTCAATACTGCCTCATGCCAAGAGGGTGAGTCCACCTCTACGCCCTCGTGGCTGAGGTCATCCCACAGCGCTTCCATGAGTCGCAGTTTCTCGACCCGGGGTAATCGCATTACCAATTCTTGAACGCTCATGTCCATACCTATGGCGCATCTTTCGCAGAGTCAATCCCAAAAACCGTGCTCTAAGGCATTGAATTCCAATGCCATCACGGCCCACTTTCTTCTTGGCATAACGTCAAAGCGCACGCACCCCTATCAGCGAGGGCGGGCGTCGATCACGGAGTTAAGGTTGTAGATACGGAAAATCATCGAAAACAGAACGGCTGATAGGGGTTGCTGTGGCACGACTTGTGTGTGCCCAGCATGGGCACGTTGTAAATGGGGTTGAAGTCCCCTGTAGGAATACCAGAACATGAAAATGAAGAAACTACCATCTGAAGCCAACTCGCGAAGGGTAACCGACGCGGGGAAGGAAGGCTAGGAGAAATGAGGAGGGGATCGACCCCGTTACGGACAAGCCAACCGACAACGCCAGACGGCGAGGTGAGCTTGAGAGCCGTGGCAGAGGGAGCCGAGGCCGAAGCCGAGACAGCCAGCCATAGGCTGCCCGGAGGGCGGGCGAAGCCCGGCAACCATGGAGCCCCTCAAGAACGAACCAAGATCGAGGACATCCTTGAACCGGAAAACCTCTCGGCAGCGTGGAAACGCGTGAAGAGAAACAAAGGCGCTCCGGGGATCGACGGCATGACCGTGGAGGACTTCCCTGCGTTCGCGCGGGGACACTGGCCGAGGATTGCCACTGCGATCAGGGATGGAACCTACCGGCCCGCGCCCGTCAAACGGGCGTGGATTCGTGGGACCCGGGAGCTAACTACTCCCGGGGACCCGATTAGGCTCTTCGGATTTCGCGGCGAAGAGCATTGAAATCTCCAGCGATCTCGTTGCGAAGTTCACAAGGCAGCCTGCGCCAGTCACAGTCAATAAGTGCTCCCGCTATTGCATAGGCCATGACTCGTGATACGGAATGGCCGGCCTCCAGCATTAGGCGGCACGCCTCGATAGCTCCAATGCGTTCCAGATGGGCGCGGGATGTGATTCCCACTTCGGCCAGACACGCAGCACTCATCGGCCCAAGGTTGCGAAGGCTCTGCAATTCTATGACTGGCGTGGAGCTGGGCATGGATTAAATGGCGGAAAAGAACGGGTCACCGTGTCTCATCTGCACTGTTGATGGATCAATGCAAGCCATGAATGTCGCCGCCTCTGGAGCAGTCATAAATCGGTCAGCGGCTGAATGAGCCGAGGCGAGGTCACTCCAAAGAACGACATCAATCCACTCACCGGAGCCCGCAGCCTTGGTGAGATGGCGGGCGATAAAGCCGCCGCAAGTGCGGAGTAAATCAGTCGAGACCTCAACAGCTGAATAGAATGAAGCTTCATCGACGGTTGAAATGGTCTTGAAGAGAACGAGTTCGGTTACATATTTTGTGTTCATTGCGTTTCTTGAGTTCTCATGCCTAACGTCGAGCCCATCTGCGGGCGTTAAATTGAAATCCAGGGGTGAGAAACTAGAAGGTGATAGCCCGTCAGATGCGGCGACTCGCCTTGGTCGATGTCTGGTGGTTCAAAATAGATCGGAATGGGTTCCAGTCCGGCCCAAAGTGAGTTCATCCGAAGATCTCTTGTAGATTAGCAACCAGTCCGGCTCCAAATGACAGTCCCGCCATCCGGACCAATTGCCTGTAAGCGCGTGATCCCGGTTCCTCACAGGAAGGGGTTCCTCTGACAACAAGAGTGCGATCAAATCCTTCACTTTCTGGAGCTCTTTGCCCCTCTTCTTCTGCACCTTGAGATCCTTCATGAACTGCGTTGTTTGGGTGACTCTCATGAATCCCAGGAGGCGTAAAGATCATCTACGGAGGCAAACCGTTCCAGATCCTCGCCGCGATCAGCCTTGGAAAGGGTAGCCGCCGTGAGACTGTTTGGAACCCTCAACTCTAGGGGGAATTCCCCTCTCATGGCAATCTGACGGTAGAAAAGCCGGATTGCCTCGGTCGGTGTGAGTCCGAGTGAATTCAAAATCCGCTCAGTGGCCTCCTTGGTGGAAGAATCAATTCTTGCGTGGATGACAGCGGAGTGGCTCATGCGAGGATTGTGTCACAGGCGCGACACACAGCAAGGGAAATTTTTGTGGAATATTCTGGGGCGAACAGTGTATTCTCCGTGAGTAGGGTGGACACATGTTGCGGGGATGCCAAGCTGATTCTGATAATTGCTATCGCAGCACGCTGATTTTCAGATGGATGGGCTTTTGGTATTGATTTCTGGAACTTCAGGCATGTTGGTTTATCCGTAATCGCGAACCTAACAGATACGGTTTCTTCAAGGTGATGTGATTTTTTGGATACATGGAATTTCCGAGGAAACGAAAGGTGCATTTTTTTTTTTCTTCCCGCGCTCCGTAACTCACGTCCTCTTTCGCCCTTTTGACCTCTGACAACCGACAACTCTTCCTCTTATGAAGAAAGACACGGGCAGGAATGCCCGTGCTCCGTTCTTCTGCCTCTTCACCAATGACCAATGACCGATGACCAATGACTTCTTCTCTGCACGGCATCGGGTTTCTTGCCCAGCCTTGAGATCATGGCTTTCGTCCAGCGCGTTTGTGGTTTTGGGAGTGGGGGGATTCCCAGCTTGCGCTGAGAGATACGCCTGTTCATGAGATCTTCGCGGTGATCATTGCCGCCAGGGATAGCGGGGTCGCCAGATTGGCCCGCGTCAGATCGGCGGGATCGAACACGATCCCGTAATAATCCTCCAAGGCGGCCACCACCGCGCGCATCACCGGCACGGCTTCCAGACCGGCGGCATACAAATCCCCGTCATCCGGGAAATCCCAATCCAAATCCAACAAGCCCTCGGCATTCAACCAATCGATCAGGTCCGTGGGCCCGGGTGGTGTGCGCTTCGTTAGTCCCATGCGGGGAAACGGTGCAACGACATCCCCGCACTCATCAAGAGAAAATATTTGCCGCCCTGCAATAAGCGCAATGGTCCGCCGCAGGGTGCCACCGTAACTCAGCGGGACATCGCACACGCTGCGGCCGCCAGCCAAGCGGTGGAGAAGGCGATCTGCAGGTTGAACCCGCCGGTATCGGCATCGAGATCGATCATTTCACCGGCAAAATACAGGTGATTGACGATCTTGGATTCCATGGTGGTCGCATCCATCTCGGATGTCAGCACTCCCCCGGCGGTGATGATGGCTTCCTTGAACGGACGGCAACCGGTGACGGTGAACCTGAAATCCTTCATCAATAACAGAATGGCGCGTCTTTCCGCCGCCGTCAATTGATGCCCCTCCTTGCGGCCTGAAATACCGGTTGCCTCAAGAAAAACCGGGATCATGGCGGCTGGCAACCATTTGCGGAAAATGGCATCCATGCGGGTTTGCCCGTGCGCGGTGAGGTCGCGGACCAAGCGGGCATCCAGCTTGGCTTCGTCCAGCGCGGGCTTCAGGTCCACCGCAAGCTCAACCGTGTGGCGCTGGCGCAGCGCATCCACCATGCACCGGCTCAGCGTCAGGATGATAGGCCCGGACAGCCCGAAATCGGTAAATAGAATCTCACCAAAGGCTTCCCTAACATTTTCCCCATCGACCCAAACCCTCGCCCTGACATTTTTCAGGCTCAATCCCTGCAGGCGTTGGGCGCGATTTCCCGCAGTCTCCATCGGGACCAGTGCCTGCCTTGGGGTTGCAATGGCATGTCCCACCGAAGATGCAAACCGGTAACCATCACCATCCGAACCGGTGGCGGGATAGGACATCCCTCCGGTACATAAGATGATGTTGCGCGCGCGAATGATACGGTTCCCGTTCCGAGAGCGAACCTTCAAGCCTTCCACCATGCCTTCCCGCACGACAATATCCAACACCTTGTGCTGATAGCGGATTTCCACTTGGTGATGCAGCACCCATTGCATCAGGGCATGGACCACATCGGCGGATTTGTTGGAAACCGGGAACACGCGGCCGCCGCGTTCCACCACCGTGGCGCAGCCGTGGTCATGCAACAAGCGGACGATGTCGTCGGCAAAAAAGGTGGCAAAGGCATGTTCGAGGAACCGGCTGTTAGGATGGATGTGTTGGAAGAATTCACTTTGCGGGGCATCATTGGTGATATTGCATCTTCCCTTGCCGGTGAGCAGGAGCTTGCGCCCCGCCCGCTCCATTTTTTCCAGCAGCAGCACCTGGCACCCCAGTTCCGCCGCCCTGCCTGCCGCAATCAATCCCGCGGCCCCGGCACCCACCACGATGACATCATACGTTTTCTCCATCGATACGACGGGTCAGTCATCCCTGAGCCAGCAGGCCGCTTGCCTGGCGAAATAGGTTAGAATCATCGACGCTCCCGCACGCTTGATGGCCACAAGCGACTCGAGCACGATGGCACGTTCATCCAGCCAGCCGCCGGCGGCGGCGCTCTTGAGCATGAGATACTCGCCGCTCACCTGATAGGCCGCCACCGGCAGCGTGGTGGTGGCCCGGACGCGGGCGATGACGTCAAGATAGGGGCCGGCCGGCTTGACCATCAGCATGTCCGCACCCTCGGCCTCGTCCAGCAGGGTTTCTCTAACAGCCTCGCGCGTGTTGGCCGGATCCATCTGATAGGTTTTCTTGTCGCCTTCCTTGGGTGCGGAATCGAGCGCCCCGCGGAACGGCCCGTAGAAGGCGGAAGCATATTTCGCGGTATAACTCATGATCAGGACTCCGGTGAAATCCTCCGCGTCGAGAGCGTCGCGGATGGCGGCGACACGGCCGTCCATCATGTCGGAAGGTGCGACGATGTCCGCGCCGGCGCGGGCATGGCAGATCGCCTGCTGGCAGAGCACATCCACGGTTTCATCGTTGAGGATGGTCAGGCCGCCACGCGCGTCGCGCCTGACGATGCCATCGTGGCCGTCGGAGTTATAGGGATCGAGCGCAACGTCGGTGATGACACAAAGCGTCGGATGGGCGGCTTTGAGCGCCCGGATCGCCCGCGGCACGAGACCACCACCATGATATGCTTCCACCGCCTGCGGCGACTTGAGCGCTTCCTCGATTTTCGGGAAAAGCACCACTGCCGGGATGCCCAGAGCATGGACTTCCCCCGCCTCACGCACCAAGCTGTCGAGCGACCAGCGGGTTACTCCCGGCATCGAGTCGATGGGCGTATCCACCGTGCCCTCGTGCAAAAACATGGGCAGGATGAAATCGGCGGGAGCCAGCGTGGTCTCGCGGACCATCGAGCGGATCGCCGGCGATTGGCGGTTGCGGCGTGGGCGGTTCATGGGAGGATGAGTGTGGTGGGTGGATCGTGGCCGGTGGGCGGTGCAGCGTGCGTTGATTTCATGGGCATTCTGGCGTTTCCGAGCTGCCGGGTCAACGCCTCATCCCGCGCCGCCCGCGAATACAGAAACGCCGGAAATACCATGCCAATAGCGCGAACCATCGACACCAACCCGCCTCCACCCGACATGAATTCCGGCGACGTCAGATAGCGGCTGGTGCGGTAGTTGTCTTCAGCTTGCGGATGGTGATTGCCAGGAAATTGTTTTGCGGGGTGGCGTACATGGGACGACGCTGCAGCGGCGCGAGCACCAGGGCGGCGATGAGTGGGAGGGTGTGTTTCAGGATGGTTTCCTTCGTTTTCATTTTGGATAATCAACATTCACCATTTCGCTAGAATTTGAAATAGGTTCGGGGCCCGGTCTTAAGGCTCCCGCTACAAAAAAATGGTTTCAGCACAATGTTCGATCCCTTGATGCGAAACTCCGGCAGGCCACCATCCTTGACCGGGCATGGCTCAAGCCATTCCGATGCTGCTTTGGATGGAATGTCCTTCCCGTTGAACGGCTCGGCGAGGGCCGCGCCCTTTTCCGTCGTCTGTGCCAATGCCCAGGGGCCATAGGTGAAGGCAACCCACTTCCTGCCGTCCTTGGGTAATGCAAAGTGGCTCTCGAGCTGATACTCGAAATCAATCGCCACCTCATCGCCCGACTTCCAAGCGCTCTCTAACATATAGAACCCACGCTCATTCTTCCTTGACTCAATTTCCTTGCCGTTGATCCGCACCGCTGCCAGACGCGCGCCCAAAGGCTCCTTGAACTCCACGGCAAATTCCTTGCCAGTGGTTTGTGCAAATCGGATTTCCGCCTTGGGGCTGATGGGATAATTGCCCATCCCCTTGATTTTGGCCTGGCCGAATTTTTCCGCCAGGACTCCGATGCATGGAGCCCGGCTGGTGAATGCAACGGCCCCATCCACTTCCCCGATCAGATAGCGGGAGAACATTTCCAACGCCCGCGGGCCGCTCGAGGAACAGCACTTGATCCCGGACTCATAGGGCTCATGGTCCTGATTGGCCCTGGTGTAGTAACACCAATCGATGCCTTCCCCATATTGTGCCATCATCAGGGAATTGAAGACCGCCCGCTCCGCCTCCGCAGCATACCTGGACTGGCCGGTCAGCTCCAACAAATGCAGATTCAACTGGATCCAGGTGGTCGTGGAGCAAGTTTCGACAAGGACTGCGGCGGGGTTGTAATCCTGCGGGTGCGCAAAGCACTCCCCGTTTCCGTTGTAGGGCGTCTTTATACTCCATGGACCTCCCGTGACATCAAGGTGGTGCGCCTTGATGTCATCCCAGGCGTTCTGCACGGTCTTCAGGTATCGTTCGTCCCCGGTGGACTCATAAAGACGCAGATACCCCAGCAGATTGGCCATCAACTGATAGGCCTTGCCATCACCCGAATCAACCACGCTGCCTTTTTCCAGCATGTTCCCCATCAGGCGCAGCTTCGGCTTATTTTCACTCAGTGCTACAATATGGCCGGCGAAATCCAGGTATTTCTTTTCCTGGGTCCGCGCATAAAGCATGACGATGGATTCCAGCAGCGTGGTTGCGGAGATTCCCTGGCGGGTGCCGTAATTGGTGATGTCGGCTTTGCCCTCTCCGTAGATCTCGATCAGCAAATCCGCCATCTTCCGGCACGCCTGCACCACGCGCGGGTCCGGGTGGAATTTCTCATACGTCAGCAGGCCATAGATGTTATAGCGCAGCGTCCAGGTGTCCCATCCGCCCGCCGGTTTACGCGTCCCCCCATTCTTCTGCGGTGCGGCCACATCGTCAGCTATATTGTAGTCAGCGCCATACGTGCCCAAATATCCATTGGCATCCTGCGCCGCCAAAAGACGCTGCACCGTCTCCTGCAATGCCTTCAACAATTTAGCATCCTGCGTCTGTTCATACGCCAGGGTGGCGGCATGGAGCCATTTGCCCACGTGCTCGCCCTGCCAGGGATGACGCCCGGGCCGTGATTCAAATCCGGATAACAGATAACTGTCTTCCGCTGTGAGCATGTGCCAGAGGCGGCCGTTCCGCCACAGTTCGAGTCGTTCGGCAAACAACCCTCCTCCCGGCGCACTGGGCACGGACCGCCAGACACCAGGCACCCTTTCCCTTGGCTCTTGGGCAAGGACTCCAGCCGCTTGAAACTGCGCTGCTACGACAAGCAATACCGGCAAGTAGTTGTGCATGAGGTTCCCGTGGAGTTATTGTGAGGAAACAGGA
>JAPLUJ010000375.1 GCA_026397695.1 Verrucomicrobiota bacterium
CTCCGGCTCCTTCCTCATCGTCGCCTATCAATTCCTGCTCGATTGGTATCACCGCTATTACATCGCCCACGACCCCGAGAAACTCGCCAAGGGGAAAAATCCCGTGCTCGTTCCCGCCCGCGGCGGCGGTTGGGCGCTCACCACCGCCGAGCGCAAGCGCATCCTCCTCACCCATATCTTCGGCGTGGACATCGACAGTCAAGCCGTGGAAGTCACCAAGCTCTCGCTCCTCCTCAAAGTCCTCGAAGGCGAAACCGCCCAAAGCGTCCAACTCGAACTCATCCACCAACGCGTCCTCCCCGACCTCGGCGACAACATCAAGTGCGGCAACTCGCTCATCGGCTCCGATTTCTACGCCCAGCCCGGCCTCCCCGCCATGGACGCCGACGCCCACCTGCGCGTCAACGTCTTCGACTGGGACGGCAAAGACGGCTTCCCGGAAATCATGAAAGCCGGCGGCTTCGACGCGGTGATTGGGAATCCACCGTATGTGCGGATTCAAACTTTGCCCGCAAACGAGGTGGCATATTTGACTTCTACTTATCCAAGCGCGGCAACCGGGAATTGTGACCTCTACGTAAGCTTCGTGGAAAGGGCATATCGCTTGCTCCAACAAGGCGGACAGCTTGGTTTCATTGTTCCCAACAAGTTTCTACGCACGGATTACGGTGTTGGGATTCGTCGGATGGTCTCCAACGCAAAGGCTCTGAAGATGCTCGTTGATTTTGGAGCCTCACAGGTTTTCAATGTCACCATCTACACTTGCATTCTCATAGTGGCCAAGTCCACGCAAGCCGCAGTACGTTATGGAACTTGCGATGCGCACTTCAGGAACTCGATTATCGAGAAATTGATCCAGATGAATTTGGTGATGAGGCATGGACCCTGCAAACAGACGCCGAGCGCGACCTAAACTCCAAGCTTTCCCGGCAAAGCATAAGACTCCTCGACCTTCCAGCGGGCATGGGGCGAGGGAGTAGCACAGGTGATGATAATGTCTTTGTCGTTGAAAATGGCAACGTCGATCTTGAAGCGGAGGCACTTCGGGAACCATTGTTTGCGACCGATTTCGGACGCTACGAATTTCGGCCAACCGGGAAATGGAAGGTTGTTTTTCCTTATAAAGTTGCTGACGGAAGCCGGTTGCTTCCCGAAGACGATCTGAAAAGGCGGTGGCCGAAGACATATCGCCATCTGAAAAACAACGAAGCCGCATTGCGGAAGCGGAAACAGTATAAGGAGTGGTATGGCTACAGCGCTCCTCGCAACCTTGAGGTTCATGAACGCGCCCATATTGCAGTACCTCTCCTGGCAAATCGTGGACAATTCGCACTGATTCCCGAATCTTGCCGAGGCCAGCTCTGTCCCATGGCGAGCGGCGGCTTCACCATCACGCTGGGTGAGGGCGCGACTGTCAGTACTCGGTATGTGCTGGGGTTATTGAACTCGAGACTCCTATTCTGGATCCTCCGCGGAATCAGCAATGTATTTCGCGGCGGTTGGATCACCTGCACCAAGCAATACTTCGGAGAGTTGCCCATCCGCGTCATCGACCTCACCAATAAATCCGACGTCGCCGCGCACGACACCATCGTCTCCCTGGTAGAGCAGATGTTGAGCCTGCACCGGCAGCGGGCGGTGGTGAAGACGCCGCACGAGCAAACCGCGCTCGACCGGCAGATCGCCGCCACCGACACCCGGATCGACCGCCTCGTCTATGACCTCTATGGGCTGACAGAAGAGGAAATCAAATTGGTAGAGGGAACGTGATCGCTCATTTTTTCCAGTTATGAATCTTCAATCCTATCAACGACTCATCATCGGGTATCACGGCTGCGATGCGGCCGTGGCGGATCGAGTGTTGCAGTCTGGCGAAGGACTGTTGCCCAGCGAGAACGAATACGACTGGCTCGGACAAGGAATTTACTTTTGGGAGCATGGCCCGGAGCGGGCGTGGGAATGGGCCAAGGAGCACCATTCGACACCCGCTGTGGTCGGAGCATTGATTCATATGGGGAATTGTTTCGATTTACTCGATTCCCGGAACACGGCGATTCTCGGCGAGGCATTCAGAACCTACCAACTCGAAATGCAGCATTTGGGCAAACGAATCCCCGAGAACCGGGGTAGCCCTGAGCGTCTTCGACGTGACCGGGACTGCGCAATGCTCAATTGGCTGCTAAAGAGCTTCGTGGATATAGGTTTGGCGGCATTCCAAACCGTCCGGGGCGTGTTTCAAGAAGGCGGCGAGGCATTTCCCGGATCGGGAATCCACGCGAAATCGCACATTCAGGTCGCAGTTCGCGATCCCGCTTGCATTATTGGGTATTTCAGTCCATCTTCTCATCCGTGAGCGCGAACCTCCCACCCAACTTTGACATTGCTGAAGCGTGGAAGAAAACTTCCGCCTGGCTCCGCACGCGCACGAATGAGGAACGCCTGCGCACTTTCGTGGAGGCGGGCCTGCTCACGCCCAAGGGCAATGTCACGAAGCGGTTTCGTAAGGTGATCGTGCCGTTAGGAACTGCGTCGCCACACCGCGGCGCGTAGGTGACACGATCAAGTGCGTCGCCGCACACGACACCATTGTCTTGCTGGTCGAGCAGATGTTGGACCTGCACCGGCAGCGTGCGGCGGTGGAGACGCCGCACGAGCAAACCGCCATGGACCGCCAGATCGCCGCGACCGACGCTCAGATCGACAGACTCGTGTATGATCTCTACGGTCTGACAGAGGAGGAATTCGTTCACTACGCAGAATGCTGCGAGAGCCTCAATCGAGCTTGGCGCATTCCGACCTCACACTGAAAGAGGCCAAGGTTACTCTGAGCCGATATGGGGGACAGGCCAATATTTGTATCAGCCATAATGTTCCCTTGCCGCTGCCCGACATTGATCCCGTCATCAGACTAATCGAGCACACGCTAGACATAATGTACATGGAGAAGTCACAACTCCTTGAAAACCTAGCGCCCATTAGCTAACAGAGAGAGGAAAACCAAGCAAGACCAACCCCTTTGTTCACAACTCAGCGTTTGACCTCGGAAACGCCGTAGTGTCGAGCAAGCCGGATTCCCTGAAATGGTAGGGCGTGGCGGCCTCGCCGCGCCGTGACTGGCCTTGCGGCCTGAAAGGACACGGAGGAAGCGAATGGCTAAGCGCCTCGCCCCGTCGCGCGATCTGCAAGCCGCAGTGAATTCTGACTGGCGCTTACGCTGCACCGGCAGCGTGCGGCGGTGGAGACGCCGCATGAGCAAACCGCGCTCGACCGCCAGATCGCCGCCACGGACGCCCGGATCGACCGCCTCGTGTATGACCTGTACGGGCTACTTGAATTAAATACGATGACGTTCCGCCCGCTGGCAACTTTCACCGGATCGGCTGACCGATAGGTCTGCCGCATGTCGTGGATGCTGCGCCACTCGGCGGCATTAACCACCATCGTCCATGCATCGAGCCATTTGCCCGCCTTGGACTTGGGTGGAACCGCTTCCTTGAGAAACTTTTCCTTGATGATGTGCAACGAGCACAAATTGTGTCGGTTCGCGCCTGTCGTCAAATGTTTTCTTTGGCGACACGCAGCATTTCCTCACCGATTCCTCAGGAACATGCCGGCTACGCGGATGCCAAGCGCTCCGACCACCGGCAGGCGCAGTCGTGTTGCCGCAGCGCGGCCTTTGCGCTCGTCGATGATTACTGACCCCATCGACCGGGCGCGACGCGGCATTGACGCCGCAACACGAGCCACGACCACGCCCATGCGTTGGCGGCTATCAGCAACACCAGCAGTGCGATCCACAGCAGTGACTTGCCGATCCCGTCCGCGGCAAGCGCGGGCAGGATCGATACCACGGCTGCCCCCCCCCCGATGCCCAGCCCCCAGCGGATGAACTGTCCCGTTTCTAACAGCACCACGCGCCGGGTGACTCCGGTCGGCACCCCCACGGCCTGCAGAATGGCGAATTCGTCGCGCCGTTCCGACAGGTTGCGTGCCGTGACCAAGCCCAGGCCGGCGCTGCCGAAAACCACCCCCAACCCGCCCAACACCTGGAAGATCGTGATATACGTGTTTTCCACTCCGTGGAAAGCCGCCAAACGCTCATGGGTGGTCGTGACCACGGCTCCTTGATCCGCCAGTGATTGTTGCAAAACCGCGCGCCCGTCCGTCCCATCCGCGCCGTTTTCCAACAGGAAAATCCGCGGCCCCTCAGCCGACGGATAATGCTCCAAAAACCGTGCTTCATCGACCACAAAACTCCCTTGGAACACGGTCGCGTCAAGCGTCCCGGCTATCTCTATCGGAAAATCCCGGCCCCATTCATCCTGATAGATCAACCGCTCGCCCAATTTCCTCTTCAACACCCAGAGCAGGGTGGTTTCATCCACGAAAGCACGCAGCGCGTCTCCCTCGCGCAAGACGTTCCAATTTTTCCCGCAACCGGGCATCACCTGTTTGATCGGAAAAGCCCCAAGCCGTGCCAAGACCGATACATCCGTCGCCAACAAACGCGGACGTGACACATTGTTGAGATTGAAGCAGCTCGCATCATCCCCTGCCCCGACGCGTAACGGCAGCACATGTCCGAAGCGTTGCCGTGCCGCGCCGAGATTCAACACATCATCCGTCGTCTTGTTATTGGTGCCACGGTTCGCCGCGCGGGTGGTTTCCACCCACAAGGCGAAACCGCCCGCGCCGCTGTTGCGCTCCCTCCACTCGTTGCCACCGTGCTTGCGGAACGCCGCCACCGAGACGACCAGAAACACTCCGCTGGCCAGGGTTCCCACCACCACCAGGCTGCGCGTTGCCCGCCGCCCGCAATTCAACAACGCCAGGCGCTGCGGTGATAGCTCGCCGGTCACTGCCGCTACCCGGCGCCGCAACACCCACAGATACGCTGCCAGACCGGCCAGCAAAAACGCCAAACCTGCGAGAAAAAACGCCCCCGGAGATCCTAACAGACCAGCACCGGCCAGTGCGCCGCCGCCGGTCAGCACAAACCCCGCCGCCCAGCACGGCACCGGTCGCGCGGGCGTCCGGACCACCTCTTCGGTGCCCGTTTCCAAACGCAGACTCGCGCTGCGCCGCGCCTGTTTGCGCGTCACACTCCAGATGACCCCCATCATCAGCAACACAAACCCCGCCATACCTGTTAGCAAGGTCGCGGGCTCCGCATGGAACCGGAACATGCGTGCGCCGCCCGCGCCACTCCAGATGGTTTCCAGAAATCCCAACAACCAGCGCGTGTAGCCCGCCGCCAGCAGCGCACCCGCTGCACTGCCCGCCACCACCACGCAAAACCCTTCCATCAAGCGCCATCGCAACACCTTGTTCGCGGGAATCCCGAGCGCCGCCAGCAACCCGCTCTCACGGTTGCGTTGCTCAATGTGAAAACGAAACATCATCGCCGTCAGTGCCACCGCCGCCACCATCAGGAATAAACTCATGCCTAACAGCAAGCCCGCGAAATCCACCGGCGAAGCCGCCGCCGCCATGCCCTGCATGCCGACATCCCGCAACACCAAACCGGCCACCGCCGGAGTCATCGCATCTAACAATCCAGCCGTGACATCCGTCTGCGACGCCACCGCCGCGGGCACCCGCAGCGCGGTGAATTCCCCCCACCGGTTGCCAAACAACTCCCGGCCTTTCTCCAGTGGCAGGAACAACTTGGGCGTGCCACGGTGCGCGTCCCAATACGCCTCGTCCTTGTCACGGATGCGCTTCATGTCGATGGGCACCCCGGCATCCCAATCCGCAGCATGCTCCGCCGACGCCACGCCGGGGAAATCCGGCATCCACAACCGGTCCGCCGCCAGGCCTGATAGATCAACCACTCCCGCCACCGGCAGGCGCGCACTGCGTTCCACCAGCCGGTTTTCACCCGCCAGCGCGTAGTAGTCGATGCGCACCTCGTCACCGGCCTTGGCACCGAGATCCCCGGCCTGCCACGCGTTCAACACCACCCCATCTAACTTTTCCGGCAAAAACGGTGCCGCCGCCGCGTCCACTGCGGTGACCATCGAATACGGCGTTGCCTTGCCGTTGGCGGCGATTGTGTTAGCCATGTAAGTGATCACCGGTTGCGCGGCGGGGAAACGTTGTTGAATCGCCGCCGCCACCCGCCGGTCGAAAAATATCCTCGCCGTGCGCACTTCCACCGCCTTGGCCAATGGCACTTCCTTCACTGTTAGACCATAATCCGCCAGCGTGCAGTGACGGGTGACGCGATCTAACAATACCGCATGCCCCACTGTCTTGCCGTCACGCAGCAGCAACAGGTTGGCCTTGCCCTCAAGATCCAGCACTTTCTGCAAACGCTCGATAGGCATATACACGGTGGCTTGCGGCAGTTGGGTGGTCTCCAGACTGAAACGCCCGAAATCCTTGTCGCCGCAGATTCGGCCAACACCTCCGCGCAGAATGACCAACTCCGCAGCCTTGCCCGCCAGCGGCGCATCCCGCGCAATCATGGCGGGCTTGTCAAAACGCAGCACCAGCGTCCCGCCCGCCGCCACGTCCAAGCTCCGTGCCAGATGTTCGTTGACAAAAAACTCACTCTCCCCGGGACCGCCAAATCCCTCGTCTCCTGCCGCGTCCGGCCGGAGTTGCCAAAAGCGCCGGTCCACACCTAACACCTGCACGCCACCCAGCGCCCGACCGCTGGTTTGTACCGTCGCCGTGGCTTTCACCAGAAAAACCGGCGCCGCCACCACCTCTTTCTCCGCCGCCACATCATCGGCCAAGGCGGCCCGGAACAACCGGTCGCCACCAGTCAGCACGGCATCCACTTTGCCGAGTCGCGCCTGCGCCACCTGGCGCAGCGTCGCCTTGACCGAATCCCCGGCCAGCAGCGCTCCTAACAAAACCATCGCTCCCAGTGCCGAACCCGCCAGCACTCCGAGATATGACGTGCGGAAAAACCACAATCCGCGCAGCACGAAGGACGGCCCCGTCATCTAACAACCTCCTTCAGTTTGCCATGGACCAATTCGAAAGTGCGGCCGATGCGGTGTGCCAGCGCGATGTTGTGGGTTACCACGATCAGGGTCGTCTGTTCCTCCCGGTTGAGCCGCAATAACAACTCCGCCACCCGCTCCGAGGTTGCCGGGTCGAGCAGGCCGGTCGGTTCATCGGCCAGCACCAGGCGCGGACGGTTCACCAACGCCCGCGCCACGGCGGCGCGCAATTTCTCGCCGCCCGACAACTGCCACGGCAAGTGGCCGAGCCGGTGTTCCAATCCCACCTTGCCTAACAATTCCGTGGCCCGGTTTGCGGTCTCCGCCGCCTGTTCCAGCCAATCGCCGGCCAGGCGCGGCACCAGCACATTCTCCAACACGCTGAGCTGTGGCAGCAGGTGATGTTGTTGGAAAACAAATCCCAGCGAGCGGTTCCTGAAGCGGTTGGCATCTTCCGGCGTGAAGGCGCTGATGTCCTGGCCGCCAATCCGGATCGACCCGCCACTCGGACGATCCAGCGCTCCTAACATATTCAGCAAGGTCGTCTTGCCACTGCCTGATGGCCCGATGATCGCCACCGCCTCGCCCGCGCCGACCCGCAGGTCCAAGCCGTCCAACACCCGCACCGATTCGCCCGGAGTTGCATACACCTTGCACAGATTTCGCACTTCGATCATTGTTAGGAAATCGTTGGAATGATGGATTATGGATGCGTTGTCACACGGGCATGCGTGTGGGAATCACGCGCCGGCCCAGAAGTTGATAGATCCACGCACAAAACGCAATACAAAAAATCGGCTGCCCGCAACGTGGCCTAC
>JAPLUJ010000228.1:0-412 GCA_026397695.1 Verrucomicrobiota bacterium
ATCCTGTTCAATTAAGAAATTCGAACCGCAGATGGACGCAGATGAACACAGATAAAATCAAAAATCTCTCTTCATCTGCGTCTATCTGCGTTCATCTGCGGTTAAAACCCTCTTCTCTTCCTGCTTAATTGAACGGTATTTGGCACGACGGCCGCGCTCCGTGAAACGGTCAACGCACACCGTTAGATTCGAGGCTCCCGAACAATGAAAACCCTCCGGATTCCTCGATTTGAATGTCGAGCAGTTGGCCGATGCAGTGGGCTGGATCGCCGTCGAAGATGACGATTTTGTTCTGTGGGGTGCGGCCTGTTAGACGGGCGGCGTTGGTTTTGGACGGGCCTTCGCACAGGACTTGCTGGCGGGTACCGACGAGCGCGGCGTTTTTGGCGATGGCAATGCGGTTGACGACTTC
>JAPLUJ010000228.1:421-3610 GCA_026397695.1 Verrucomicrobiota bacterium
GACTTCCAGCAAGCGCTGGTTGCGGTGTTCCTTTGCCGCTGCGCTGAGTTGTCCTGGCATATTGGCGGCCGGGGTGTTGTGGCGTTTCGAGTAGCGGAACACGAAGGCGTTGTCGAATTGCAGGCGTTCGACGGTGGCGATGGTCGCTTGGAAGTCCTCCTCGGTTTCGCCCGGGAACCCGACGATCAGGTCGGTGGTGATGGCAAGGCCCGGGCGGGCGGCCTGCATTTTCTCACAGATTTCGATGAACCTTGCGTTCTGATACGGGCGGCGCATTTCGCGCAGGATGCGGTCCGAGCCGCTTTGCAGCGGGAAGTGGATGTGCGGGCAGAGTTTCGGCAGATAGGTGAAGGCACTGATGAGATCATCGCGGTAGCCGATCGGGTGGGGCGAGGTGAAGCGGATGCGCTCGATGCCTGTGACCTCATGCACCGCTTCCAGCAACTGAACGAACGGCGACTTGCCATCAATGCGCGCGAACTCGTTGCGACCATAGAGATTGACGATTTGGCCTAACAGCGTGATCTCCTTCACACCGTGGCCGGCGAGATGGCGGACTTCCGCGATGATGTCGCGGATGGGACGGGAACGTTCCTTGCCGCGGGTGTCGGGCACGATGCAGAACGAACAGCGCATGTTGCAACCCTGCATGATCGAGACGAATGCTGCGGCCTCGCGCGGTTTCGCGAGGTGCTCGCAAATGGTGTTTTGCGATCCCTCCTCCTCGGCAATGTCGCAGACGTTGGCACCGCGCAGCGAATGGCACGGATCGTCCATGCGGGCGTCAAGGCGCCGTTGCAGGATCGCATCCACGTATTCTAACACCCGGTGGTATTTCTGGGTGCCGGCGACCAAGTCGAGCCGCGGCACGGCTGTGAAAAGCTGCTCGCCGCGGGACTGTGCCATGCATCCCATGAACCCGTACACGACGTGTTGCCGGGCGCGCCCCTGGTGCATCATGTTGCCCATTTTCCCTAACGCTTTCTGCTCCGCCTGGTCGCGCACCGAGCAGGTGTTGATCAAAATGACAGCGGCATCTTTTTCGTCAGACGTGACCGTGTAGCCGCCTTCGGTGAACATGCGCGCGACTTGTTCCGAGTCGCGCTCGTTCATCTGGCAACCGTAGGTCTTGATGTAAACCTTGGGCACTGTCGACAGAGGGAATAGTGGCTAGGGGATTTGGGATCGTGGATGGAAGAGGTGCCGATGCGACAATATATTTATCTATCTGATATCCACGATCTGCGATCTTCAATCCTCACGCGAGCGTGAGCCGCTCGTCGGATTCGAGTATTGCGGTAAGTTCAGTCCAACCGCCGGGGTGCTGGAGGTTGAAACAGCGGAGGTAAAGTGTGAACAATTTGGGATCGAAGAGGTCGATGAGGCGGTCAATGGTGGCGGTGAGTCGTTCGGGATCGAGTTGCTTGGGCAGGTCGCCGGCGACCACGCCCTTGCCATCGTGCGGGATGCCCATGCCGTCGCAGAACATGGCCAGCATCGGTTGCTGGCCGGCCATCAGGTAGGCTTGCATGAGTTGTTCACCGATGGCGTCACAGGCATTAAGTTTGAGGGTTTTGTGGATCCATGCATATTGCTCCGCGAGGGGTTTTTTCTGAATGAAGACCGGGCGGAGCTTGCGGTTTCCCGCTAGAGTGGCGACGGCTGACTTGTAAACATTGCGGTCATTGATGCGGAACCAATCGAGCATCTGGGTGACAAGGGCGGGGGCAACGGCGGTGTAGAGTTCGTGGGCTTTCACAGTGGCGATGAGGAAGTGCGCTGAAGTCAACGCGTTCCACGGCAGCATGGCAAGGACGGAGACCAAGGAAATTTCAACGCAGGCCAAGCACTTTCGGCGGGGAGGCGTTGCCATAGCGGTCGAAAGCGGTCACCGCGATGGTGTCGGCACGCGCAAGGGTGGTTTGGCCGGCCCCGGCATAGACGATTTTCATGGTGCGCCAGGTGCCGCCGGCTTTTCCCTGGACGGCGATTTTCGCGGTGTTGCCAGCGGGCGTCCAGCGGACCACTGTTCCGTTAGATGCGGCCGTGGCGCTGACATCCGGTGTGGCAGGAGCTTTGTTGTTCACCCATGACATTGGCGGGATGGCGGCCGGCTGGGTGTAGGTGTTAGAGAGTTGGGTGGCGATGCCGCCGCGGTTGGTGACCAGGCTCTTGGCACTCCAATGGATGTGACCGTTCCAGTTATCGCCGATTTGCCGGGTGAGTTCGATCTGGCGGGTGATTTCCGCCGCCGGGCGGCCGGGGTCTTCGGACGATTGGATGCGTGCGGTCGCGATACCGGGCCAGACCGGGCGGCTTCCTTGTTGACGCCACCATGTGAGCAGCTCGGGAAAACTTTGTTTCGCGGGCGAGATCCGCCAGTAGAGTTGCGGGGCGAGGTAATCAACCCAGCCGTTTTTCAACCACTTCCTTGAATCGCCGGCGAGTTGTTCGTAGCTGTCGAGCCCGGCCTCGATGCCTGCGGGCACGCCGGGCCGCCAGATCCCGAACGGGCTGATGCCCACGCGCACCCATGGTTTTTGGCCTTTCACCGCCGCGTAGAGGTTGCTCACAAAGCCATCGATGTAGGCGCGACGCTGTGCCGGGGTCTTGCTGTCCGGAAAAGTGAGCCCGCCCTTGGGATACGGATAGAAATAATCGTCGAGGTGGATGCCGTCGATGTCATAGCGGCGGACCACGTCGAGGATGACGCCAAGGGCGCGTGACCGGGAGTCCGGATGCGCGGGATCGCACCACGTCATGGCACCGTAACGCTTGGTGGCATTGGGCGTGCTGCGTGCAAAATGGTTTCCCGCAACTTGTTCCGAGTTGTTGCAAAGCGCGCGGAAGGGATTGAACCACGCATGCACCTCGATGCCCCGGGCATGCGCCTCCCGGATGCAGAAGGCTAACGGATCATACCCCGGCGATCGACCCATGGTCCCGCTGAGCCAGGCACTCCACGGCTCGATCGACGACTGATAGAGCGCGTCGCACTCCGGCCGGACCTGGAACATGACGGCGTTCATTTTCAACGCGGCCACCTTGTCGAGGATGGCACGCAACTCGGCCTGCTGCGAACCGGCGCCCAGACCCTTGCTGCTAGGCCAATCGAGGTTATACACCGAGGCGATCCACGCCCCGCGAAACTCGCGGGCAAGTTGCGGCGGGCGCTCGTTGACCGGCGCA
>JAPLUJ010000494.1 GCA_026397695.1 Verrucomicrobiota bacterium
GCGCTTAGCCATTCGCTTCCTCCGTGTCCTTTCAGGCCGCAAGGCCAGTCACGGCGCGGCGCGGCCGCCACGCCCTACCATTTCAGGGAATCCGGCTTGCTCGACACTACGGCGTTTCCGAGGTCAAACGCTGAGTTGTGGGTGTTACCGCCTCACGCTTCGAGTCTGCGCGAGCCTCTGGGGGGGCGCGGATACCAGATGCTCGCGCAGGCTGCTTCTGCTATCTATCAAGAATCCCGGGGTGGGCGGTTCAGAAGGTGCGTTGGTTCCAGGCGACCAAGTCCTTGTAAGCAAGCCCGGTGCCGCCGAAAAGATCGAGCGCGCTGCCCACCGTGATGTCCACCCGGCCGTGCCCGGCGCTCGCGACGAGCCGCACGTCGTCCATGGTGGCCGCGCCGCCGGCATAGGTGAGGGGGATTTTTCCCCACGAGCCTAACAGGGCCACGAGTTCCGCGTCGATTCCGCCGCACAGGCCCTCGACGTCGGCGGCGTGGATCAGGAATTCCGCGCAATGCGGCGCGAGGAAATCGAGTGTGGCCGGGGTGACGTGCAGCGCGGTGAGTGTCTGCCAGCGGTTCATCGCCACCGTCCAACCGTGAGGAGAGCGGCGGCAGGACAGGTCGATGACGAGCTTGTCGGCACCGATCGATTGCTTCAGCGCCGCCAAGGAGTCTGATAGAAACGCCCCGCCGGCATCGAACAACGCGGAAGTGACGATCACGTGGCTGGCTCCGGCGTCGAGCCAGGCAGCGGCATTGGTTGCGGTGATGCCGCCGCCGATCTGCAGGCCGCCGGGCCACGCGGCGAGCGCCTCGCGGGCCGCCGCGTCATTGCCCGGGCCGAGTTGGATGATGTGGCCGCCGGTGAGGTGGTCTGCGCGGAATGTTTGCGCGAACCAAGCGGGAGACCGGTCTGAGACGAAGTTTTCCTGCAGTCCCGAGCCATCGTCGCGCAGGCTGCCGCCGACGATTTGTTTGACCTTTCCCTGATGGAGGTCGATGCACGGGCGAAAGCGGGTCATGGCTCAGATATCTATTTCGCCCTCGAACACGAAGTCCGCAGGGCCGGTGAGGGTAACATTTGTGAAGGAACGCTCGCCGGATTTTTCAAATCCGATCTCCAGGGTGTCGCCGCCGGCGACATCGACTCTGATCGGCGAGGCGGATCCTGTTAGAAGGTGATGGATCAGGGCACAGGCGACCATGCCGGTGCCACAGGCCAGGGTTTCATCCTCGACGCCGCGTTCGTAGGTGCGGATTTCGAGGTGGCCGGGGCGGAGCACGGTGGCGAAGTTCGCGTTGGTGCCCGCCGGGGCGAATGCCGGGTGCCGGCGGATCGCCTGGCCATGGACGAAGACGTCGAGTTCCTCGAACGCCTCGCCACCGGGCACGAAAGCCACGACGTGGGGGACGCCGGTATTGATGAAATGCAGCGTGGCATCCAGATCCGGAATGGTGGCCCCGGTGTCGAGCCGGAGATCCTTGGGTTGGGACATGGCGATGCGCACCTCGTCACCCACCATCTCCGCAGCCAGAATGCCGGCCCGGGTCTCGAAGGTCACCCGGTCGGGATTTTCCTTGAGCAGATGCGCGGTGAAACGGCCGAAGCAGCGCGCGCCATTGCCGCACATTTCGGCTTCGCCACCGTCGGCATTGTAGTAACGGAATTTGAAATCCGCGCCCATTTCAGCCGGTTCCACGGCGAGCAGTCCGTCCGCGCCGATGCCGCGATGCCGGTCGCAGAGGGCCTCGATGGTGGCGGCGTCGAGCGCAACCGTTAGATCGCGGTTATCGATGACGATGAAGTCATTGCCGGCGCCGTTCATTTTGAAAAAGTGGAGGAGCATGGGAGGCGGGTGGTTGATTGTTAGGTATCAATGATCGAGTTTCAATTTCTTGAGTTTCGGTTCGATGACGATTTTGCAATACGGGTTTTTGGTTTTGTTTGCGAAGTAATAGTTCTGGTGATCCTTGGGCGCGGGATAAAATTCGGAGGCCTTGGTGATTTCGGTGACGACGGGGTCTTTGAAATTTCCCGCGGCGGCGGCCTTGGAGGTTTCGGCGGTTTGTTTCTGTGCCTCGGAATGATAGAAAATCACCGAGCGGTATTGCGTGCCGGTGTCGCCGCCCTGGCGGTTGAGGGTGGTCGGGTCGTGCAGGTTCCAGAACCACTCGAGGATTTTCGCGCAGGAGATTTTTTGGGGGTCGAACACGATCCGGAGGACTTCGGCGTGGCCGGTATCGCCGGTGCAGACTTGGGCGTAATCCGGATTTTTCACCGTGCCCCCCATGAAGCCCGGCGTGGCGGAGAACACGCCATCCAATTGCCGATAGACGGCCTCGACACACCAGTAACAACCGGCGCCGAGGGTGATGGTTTCAGCTCCGGCGGGGATTTCCGGCGTTGTGGCGGGGGCATCGGACATGGTTTTTTTTTCAGGTTGGCAGGAGGCCAGCATCGGCAGAACCGCCAGCATGGCGAGAGCGAGTTTGTTCATGGCGGTGTGAGGTATGAGAGATAATAGGTTTTGTTACTTGGAAATGCAATTCACCACTCGATGCCCACCCCTTCCTCGGGGATGAGGATCTGGTCGCGGATGCCGAGGTAATCGGCTTCAGCTAACAGCCGTCCGAGCGGTTCATCGAGCGGTTCGTTGCCTAACGGAAATGTGCCGTAGTGCATGGGGATGAGCATTTTCGCGTCGAGATCGACAAACGCGCGCACGGCATCCTCCGGGTTCATGTGGACGTCGCGGCCGCTCGGCGTATCGTAGGCGCCGATAGGCATGAGCGCGATGTCTATTTCATAGCGGCTGCCGATTTCCCGGAAGCCCTCGAAATAGGCGCTATCGCCACAGTGGAAGACACTCTTGCCGCCGGCGCGCACGATGTAGCCGCCGAAATCGCGGTGGGTATCATGCAGGAATCGCGCGCCCCAATGGTGCGAGGGCGTGTGGATGATTTCGAGGTTGTCGAAGCATAACTCGTCCCACACGTTCATTTCATGGATGGCCGGAAAACCAAGGCGCTTGACTAGTGGTCGAAGTGCGCGTGGGTGACGAGCACCAGATCGACCTCCGGCACTCCGTGCAGGTCGAGGCCCGGCACGCGGCGGCGCTTCACCGGGCCATGCCACTTCGCCCAATTCGGATCGACGATCACCGAGTGGCCGGCAAATTGCAGGAAAAACGACGCATGGCCGATCCAGGTGACGCGCACCTTGTCGGGATCGGGCGGTGCCAGCACCGGTTCCAGCACATTGCCCGCCCTGCGCCGGAACATTCCAGGCACGAGGCGGTGGCGCAGGAAGCGCAGATTGCGTGCCGGCCAGCCTTTTTGCGGCAGGAGGTCGGTGTAACGGGCGGCGAGTTGGCGGCGCGGTGTTGGCGGATCGGGTTCCACGGGTGGCATTCCTTAACACAGACACTGCCGCCATGCCTCAAAAAAAATCCGTTTGGCACGCCAATCCAGCGGATTGCCCGGACATGGGACGGATTTCCGAGCTTGCGGGAAGCGGGCGCCAGATGCTGGTTAGAGTGACGTTTCAATACGCCGCGGCGCAGGCGGCAGCGGCGATTTTCATGCCGTCCATGGCGGCGCTGACGATGCCGCCGGCGTAGCCCGCGCCTTCGCCACAGGGGAACAATCCGCCGAGTTGCGGGTGTTCGAGCGTGTCGTCGCGGCGGGGGATTCTAACCGGCGAGCTGGTGCGGGTTTCGAATCCTAACAAGAGCGCCTCACGCGAGGCATAGCCGCGCATCCGGCGGTCGAAGAGGCGCAGGCCCTCGCGCATCCGGCGGGTGATTTCCGGTGGCAGCAGATCGTGCAACGGGGCGGCATGGATGCCGGGGAAATAGCTGGTTGGCGGGAGATCCGCCGAGATTTTCCCGGCGAGGAAATCCGTGACCCGCTGGGCGGGGGCCACTTGGCCGCCACCCCCGGCAGTCTTGGCCGCCCGTTCTAACAATTTTTGGAATGCCATGCCTGCCAGCACGCCATGTTCCTTGGCCAGCGGTTGGAGGTCGGCGGGTTCGACGGTGGTCACCATGCCTGCGTTGGCGAAGGGCGAGTCACGCCGCGAGAGACTCATGCCGTTGACGACGACCTCGTCGTTTTCGGTCGCTGCGGGAATGATCCAGCCTCCCGGGCACATGCAAAACGAGTGCACGCCCCGGTGGCGGATTGTCGTGGCCAGGTGGTAACGCGCCGCAGGCAGCAGGCGGGGCCGTGGCTGGCCCGGGTCGAGATGGTATTGCGTGCCGTCGATGAACGCTTGCGGATGCTCGATGCGGCAACCCACGGCGAAGGGTTTGGGCTCTAACAGAACATTCCGGGCCTCCAGCAAGCGGTAGATGTCACGCGCCGAGTGACCGCTGGCGAGGATCACGGCAGCGGCATGGATCTCATTGCCATCAGCGGTCACGACACCGCGGATGTGCTGATTTTCGATGAGCAAATCGACGACCTTGGTGAGGAAGCGGACTTCGCCGCCGGCATTGAGGATCGAGGTGCGGATCGCCTGGATGACGTTGGGCAGGAGATTGGAGCCGATGTGCGGGTGGGCGTCTGTTAGAATACGTGGTGGTGCGCCGTGGGCGACGAGGATTTCATAGATTCTGGCGACGGGGCCGCGCTTGGTGGCGCGGGTGTAGAGTTTGCCATCGGAGAAGGTGCCGGCACCGCCTTCGCCGAAGCAATAATTGGATTCTTCGATGACGCGGCCTTCGCGCAGCAGCGGCGCGAGGTCGAAGCGGCGTGCGCTGGCGTCCTTGCCGCGTTCGAGAACGATGGGTTTCACGCCGTTTTCGAGGCAGCGCAGCGCGGCAAACATCCCGGCCGGCCCGCAACCCACGATGATGACCGTGCGGGCACCCGACGGGAGCGGAGGCACCGACCAGTGCGGCGTGATATCCGGTGCCGGCGGGCCGTCGAGGGCGACATCGAGGCGGAGTTGCACCTTGATGGACTTGTGACGTGCGTCGATCGAGTGCTTGCGCAGGGTCACCCCACCGATGCGGCTAACAGGCACGCCCAGAATCGCCGCTGCGGCCTCCCGGCGGGCCGCGTCCTCTGCGGACTTTTCGAGAGGCAGCACGATATCGACGGTGTGGATCGGCGCTGGCACGGCGGTGATGGAATGCGCCCGGCAACGCGGGGTCAGTCGCGGAGCGGGCGCTTGCGTCCCGCATCATCCACTCTCACGAAGGTCACGCGGGTTGAAAAAATCGCATGCGGTCCGGCTTTTTCATCGATCACCTCCACTGCATAGCAGACGCTGGTGGTTCCCTCGTGGTGGCGGTTACAGGTGATTTTCAGGATCGTTCCATCGCGCACGCCGTGATGAAACTCGACGGTATCCATGGCCACGGTGACGAACTGGCAGAGCGGGTAGTCCAGGCTGGCGGCGATCCATGACGCCTCGTCGATCCAGGCGAGCAAGCGACCACCAAAGAGGAACCCGTAGTGGTTCAGGTCGCCGGGCAGGATGAGACGATGGGTTTCCATGAGGATTACCAGCGACGGCGCTTGGGGTTGACGTAAATGCCCGCATCGCATGAAAAGACGCCGGCCCCCGTTAGAATTATGGCGATCAGCGGCATGAGATAAAGCAGGCCCAGTTCCTTCGCCTCGAGCACGGCCGGCGGGGAGACGAACCACGGCAGGGCTCCCTGACAACCAAAAACCGCCACCACCATGCTGAAGCCCAGAACGAAGGCCGCGGGGCGGGTCATCAGGCCGAGAATGATGAGGATGGACGCGCCGACCTCGGTGCCGATGCAGGCCAGCAAACTCACGCTGGATGACATGTAATGAAGCGGAAAGAAATCCGGCACATAAAACACGCTCTTGAGCGCCGCATAGTGCTGGATTTTCGGAATCCCGTGCCCCCACAGCATCATCATGCCGGTCATGACCCGCAGCGCAAGAATCCCGTGCGATGCGGCCGCATCACGCGTGCCGCAGTCAAAAAAGAATTTTTTCATCAGGTGGTGGGGGGGTTGACGGAAATGGTGATGCTTTTGAGGCGGTCGTCGCCATCCGGCGAGTGGGTCTGGATGAGCGGATCATCGACGAGGATGTGATGGACCATGCGGCGGTAGTAGGCGTTGAGCGGGCGCATCTGATAGGGATTGCCGGTGAGTTTCACGCGTTCCGCGATGTCTTTGATTTCCGCCGCCATTTGATCCTCGCGGATGGAGCGGAAATGCTCGCAATCCACCTTGATGCGTTCGGCTTTGGCGATTTGTCGGCGCAGGATGCGGTTGACGAGGTATTGCAGGTCGTCGAGGCGTTCACCATCGCGTCCGATGATGACCTTGCTATGCGCCGAGTGGATTTGCAGACACATGCCGTCATGGGTTTCCTGCACCTCGATGGTGGCCGCAAGGCCGAGATGTCCGAGCATCGTGTCGAGGATTTTCGCGGCTGTTTCGCTCGTGGTCATGAGGACAGTCTAATCAGATCCCCGACCGGGTCAATCCTCACTAACCCCATTGTGACTGAAAAATGTACTCGGAACCCATGTCGCGCACATCCGCCGGGGCATGCCTGCCCGGCACCGCGGGGCCCGGTTAGAAAAAATCCGCCGCTTTGGGGAATTCGTGCTTGGCAGGGGCGGCCAAATCGGCCAAATCCACCCACGTATGAAGAATTCCCACTTGATGATTTCCGCGCTGGTCATTGGTTTGGCTTCCTGTCAAAAAAATTCCAGCATGAGCAACATATCCGCAGATAAGCAGGAGGTCTTCGGTAAAATGCCGGACGGCCGTGAGGTGAAAATATTCACTCTGACCAACAAGAACGGCCTGAAAGCCCGGGTCACCGAGTACGGAGCCATTCTAGTTTCGATGGAAACCCCCGACAAATCGGGGAAATTGGCCGACATCACCCACGGTTATGACACCCTGGCCGGGTGGTTGACCAACACCTCCTACTTCGGGTCCACGGTGGGGCGTTTTGGCAACCGCATCAAGGACGGCAAATTCACACTCGATGGGAAAACCTACACGCTGGCCAAAAACGACAAGCCCGGCGGCATTCCGTGTGCCCTTCACGGCGGCCTGAAAGGGTTCGACAAGGTGTTGTGGTCCGGCAAACCGACCGCCACTAACGGCGTGGAATTCACCTATGTCGCGAAAGACAGCGAGGAGGGTTACCCCGGAAAGCTGACCGTCAAGGTCACCTACACCCTCACCGAGGCGAATGAATTGAAATGGGAGGCCAGTGCCACCACCGACGCCCCGACCGTCCTCAACATCGTGCATCACAGTTATTGGAATCTATCGGGCGATCCCACCACGTCCATCAACGACCATGAGTTGATGCTCGCCGCGCCGAACTTCCTGCCGACCGATGCCGGCCTCATTCCCACGGGGGTGATCGCACCGGTGGCTGACACGCCGATGGATTTCACCAAGCCCAAGGTGATCGGCGAACGGGTGGGCGCGGATTTCGAGGCGCTCAAACTGGGTGGCGGCTATGACCATTGCTGGGTGCTTGAAAAGGGCGAAGGCGTGCGCCTTGCCGCCCGCTTGAAGGATCCGAAGTCGGGCCGCGTGATGGAGATTTCCACCGACCAGCCGGCCATCCAGTTCTACGGCGGCAATTTCCTCGATGGCAAGACCGCCGGCAAGAAAGGTGTCAAATACGCCCACCGCACCGCGCTCTGCCTGGAAACCGCAGGGTTCCCGGATTCCCCCAACCAACCCACGTTCCCATCCCCCGTGCTGCGTCCCGGACAGACCTACAAACACGTGATGATCCACAAGTGCTCCGCAGAGTGATCCGTGCCGCCATGCAACGGGTGGGATCCATGACGGTCCCACTGGTCCCGCCCGTTGGCGATTCCTGTTAGGTGATATGCGAAACTCAAGCCATTAGACCAATTGCCATGGAAGAATTCAAACTTGCTGGAATCGATTACGCCATCCTGCTGATTTACGTCGGTTTCGTTCTGGGAATCGGCTTCGCGCTCAAGCGCTACATGAAAACCTCGGCGGACTTCCTGACGTCCGGCCGTTCGATTCCCGCATGGGTCACCGGACTCGCCTTCCTCTCCGCCAACCTCGGCGCGCTCGAGTTGGTGGGCATGACCGCCAGCGGTGCTAAATACGGCATTGCTACCTGCCACTTCTACTGGGTGGGCGCGATTCCCGCGATGGTCTTCCTGGCGGTTTTCATGATGCCGTTCTATTACGGTTCCAAAGCCCGCTCGGTGCCGGAGTATCTCAAGATGCGCTTCGACGAGCGCACCCGCTGCCTGAACTCGATTTCGTTTGCGGTCATGACGGTGTTCGCCTCGGCCATCTCGATGAACGCGCTGTCCAAGCTGCTCACCAACTTGATGCCCTTGAACGTGAATTTCACCGTTCCGGTCATCGGCATCGCCATCGGCAGCTACGATGTCTACCTGTGGATCTGTTCGATCATCGTGCTCGCCTACGTGCTCAAGGGCGGACTGACCTCCGCCATTTACACCGAGGTGCTCCAGTTCTTCATGATCGTGCTGGGCTTCGCCCCGATCGTCTATCTGGGATTGGCGGACGTCGGTGGCTGGGATGCCTTGAAAGGTCTGTTAGGAAACGTCGCCCAGAACCCTGCCGCCCTCGAGTTGAATACCAACACCTTCCAACCGGACGCCTGGACCAGCGCGTGGAAACCGCTGATCGCGGGACCGGAGCAGAACCCGATGGGCGTGGACCTGTTCGCCATGCTCTTCGGTCTCGGATTCGTGCTGTCCTTCGGTTACTGGTGCACCAACTTCCTGGTCGTCCAACGGGCGATGGCCGCCAAGAACATGAGCGCCGCCCGCCGCACCCCGCTCATCGCCGCACTGCCGAAAATGATCTTCCCGGTCCTCGTCATCCTGCCCGGCATGATCGCCGCCGGCCTCGCCCTCACCGCCAAGGACGGTTACCGACTGCCGCCCAAACCCTTGGCCGGCGCCGAATTCGCCAAAGCGCTTCCAGCCATCAAAGCGGCGGTCTCGATGGACCCCAAGGCCGCCTTTGACAGCGTGAGCCAGGCCACCGGGGCGAAGATGAGCCCGGACAAGGTGGCTGCTTTGATCAAGGCGGCCCCCACTCTGGATGAACCGTCCATGAGGAACCAACTCCAGAAGGCGGTGATCGAGAACGACTATGACGGCGTGATCCTCTCGCTGGTGAAAAAATACTGCCCGCCTGGTCTGTTAGGACTGGCGCTCACCGGCCTGCTGGCCTCGTTCATGTCCGGTATGGCGGGCAACGTCACCGCCTTCAACACGGTCTGGACCTACGACCTCTATCAGGCATACATCGCCAAAAACAAGAGCGACGCCCATTACATGTGGATGGGCCGCGCGATCACCGTGGTCGGCATCCTGCTCAGCATTCTCTTCGCCTATCTGGTGAGCCGCTGGTCGAATGCCATGGACATCATCCAACTGGTGTTCGGCTTCGTCAACGCGCCGTTGTTCGCCACCTTCCTGTTAGGCATGTTCTGGAAACGCACCACCAGCCATGGCGCGTTCTACGGCCTGCTCGGCGGCATCGGCACCTCCGCCCTGTTCCACTCGCTCACCTTGGCCAAGGGCAACGTGCCCGGCGTCAAGGGGGGCTACCTCGGCGTGCTGCAAACCTATCCGAGCGACATGGCCCAGAACTTTTGGCTCGCCAGCTTCGCGTTCATCGCCTGCTTCACCATCACGCTGGCGGTCTCGTTGGCCACCGCCCGCACCAAGACCGACGAGGAGCTCACCGGACTGGTGTATTCGCTCACCCCGAAAATCGTCGATCAGGAAGTTTCATGGTGGCTCCGGCCTTCGGTCATCGGCACCCTCCTGCTGCTAGGCTGCGTGATCCTCAACGTGGTCTTCTGGTAATATCATCACATCTAACCATCCACCATCATGGGACTCGACCTGCGCCTTCCTATCGGAATTTATTTCACCATCCTCGGATTGCTGCTCGGTGCCTACGGCATCCTCACCAGCTCCAACACCGCAATGTACCAGCGCTCGCTGGGCATGAACATCAACCTGGCCTGGGGCGCCGTGCTGCTGGTCTTCGGCCTGGCGATGCTCATCCCCGCACTCATCGACCGGAAAAACAACGCCGGAAAATAAGCCCGGGCACATGTTGACCGGCACGCTATCCCTCCTAATCCCCCCCCAACCACATGCCTCGCAAAATCCGGGAACTCATTTCAGATCTTTGCAAAGCCAGCTTCACCTTGGATCGTCAGAAAGGATCTCACCGTCAGTTCAAGCACCCCTCATTTCCAAGACTTATCACCGTGAGTGGCGCGGAAGGTGATGACGTCAAGACGTATCAGGAACGCCAAGTCGCGAAAGCCATTGCCGAATCGAAGACCTTGGACTAAACTTCCCCCTAGGAAACCGCCATGAAGCCCGAAGACCGCTACCATCGCTTTGTCCGCTGGTCCGATGAGGATCGGTGTTACATCGGCTATTGCCCGGACCTCTACTTCGGAGGCGTCTGCCACGGCGAACGCGAAGAGGAAACCTACGCCGAACTTTGCATCATCGTCCGTGACGAAATCGCCCACCGCCTCGCCAAAGGCGAATCCCTCCCGAATCCCGCCGTCCGCGCCACTCGCGATCTGGATTTCGCCGCCGCTTGAACCAGCACATCACTGAATGCGCGTTCGCAAGCTACCCCGATCAGGCAAGCATCAGTCAAGTTGTCGGTCAGGCCGTGGCAACTATTGGAGACTCAAATAATCAACAAACCGCTGTCGGATCGGTGGCTTGTCAGTCAGACGGACCGCGGCTAACATGCGGGTCGTGCAACGAACCTGACCGGCGGGTGCGCCGCGGCGGGGCATGGGATAGCTTGCCACTCTGGCCGCGTGGGCGTCGTTGCGCAACCGGAACACCCCGCAAA
>JAPLUJ010000347.1:0-2160 GCA_026397695.1 Verrucomicrobiota bacterium
CCCTGGGCGGCTTGATTGGGCACCGCGATGTTGCTGTTGCGGGCGACAATGGGTGCCTGGGTGAAATAGGTTTGCACCTTCAACCAGCGGATTTCGGCGGGGAGCTTTTTACCCTCGGCGGTGGCCAGTTCTGCGGTTAGTGTTGTTAGCGTTAGATTTGGAGCGCTTATCATCTTCAGCAAATCTTCGAGTTCCATGCGCGCGGCGGCGGCGTTGGATGATTGATGGAACGCTTCGGCGAGGCGAAAGCGGGCCATGGCAACGTGCTTGCCGGCGGGCGGCGGGTTTTGCATCGGCAGGCGGGCGGTTCCTGATCCGGCGGGTCCGGTCCAGACCGGGTCGTATTCGGTGAGATATGCCTGGAAATCCTGGATTGCCTGGGCGGCATTGCCGGCTTGTTGGATGGCGCGGGCCTTGCGGAAAACGATGTCGTCGCGGAACTCGCGCGGCAGTTCCATGGCCAGCGCCTTGGTATAGAGGTTATAGGCTTTTTGGAAATCCGCTTGCGGAGCGTCCGGCACGTTAGGGTCCGGCTTGGTTGCGAGTTTACCGGCGAAGCGGAGGATTTCGCCGACCAGCGCATGTTTCCGCACGGGCGCGAGAATGCGGGCGGATTCCGCGGCGAAGATGGCGGCGGCAGCGGCGAATTTCTTTTGCTCGATGAGCGCCTGTGCCTTGAGAAAAACCGCCTTGTGCCGCCAATCGGAATGCGGGAACCCGGCGAGAAGTTGCTCGGCGGCGGCCACCGCCTCAGGGAACTTCTTACCATGGAAGAGGGCCGTCGCCTTGAGAAAACATGCCTGGTCGGCACCATCATCGTTGGCGGCGACGGCTTGCCCTGCAAGTACAACGGCCTTGTCATATTGGCGGGCACGCATTTCCGCCTGGACTTGTGATAGCATGGACGGAGCGGCCATTGCGTGTGCCATGGTGATAACGAGCGTGCCTAGTGTGAGCATCAGATCTTTCATGGGAGCGGGTACCTTTCTTGTTACATTGGAGATGATCGGAGCATGAGGGTTCCTAGCGACTGGAAGCATTAGATCCCCATGCATTCGACTCGGGAACCGGCAAATCCTTGGAAATCGATCGGTCGTTCAATCTTCCGATTGCGGTCCAGCTTCCTCATGCCGCCCGTCCTCCGTCAATGTGATTCAAACGGTTTACGAAGAATTTACACATGATGACCACATCCCGTCAGGACGTGAGGGCATTGATCGCGAAATTACCACTCTCTATCCGCTTGCTTCCGGCGCGTGCAATCCCGCATCTTCGGTTCCGTGACCACTTACACGGCGCTGCTCACATCCTCCCAGGCGGAAACGCTGCGCGGGTTGCTGGCGCGCCAAGGTTATGACTTCGCGCCCAAGCCCCACGCGCTTTTCGCCGCACGCAAGGGGAACCTCAATGTCACGGTCTATCAGAAAGGCCCCAAGGTGCTGGTGCAGGGCAAGGACACCGAGGATTTCAGCCGCTTCACCCTCGAACCCGAGGTGCTCGGCGAGGCCCGCCTCGGTTATGAGGAAATCCTCGAACCCGACAAATTCTCACCCCACTTCGGTATCGACGAGAGCGGCAAAGGGGATTTTTTCGGGCCGCTGGTTATTGCCGGCGTGTTCACCGACGCCGCCATCGCGCGCCACCTGATCGACGCCGGCGTGATGGACTCGAAGCGCGTCACCAGTGCGGCACGTATCCGCCAACTCTCCGCCACCATCCGCACCACGCCGGGATGTATCGCGGAAGTCATTGCCATCGGCCCGGAACGCTACAACGAAATGCACACCTCGTTCGGCAACCTCAACCGGCTGTTAGCCTGGGGCCATGCCCGCGTCATCGAAAAACTCGCAGCCTCACGACCGGATTGCCCGCGCGCGCTGAGCGACCAGTTCGCCCGGCCGGACGTGCTCAAGCGCGCGCTGCGTGAAAAAAATCTAACAATCAAACTCGAGCAACGCACCAAGGGCGAATCCGACACGGCGGTGGCCGCCGCCTCCATCCTCGCCCGCGAACGGTTCATCGAGTGGATGGACAAAACCTCACGCGCCTGCGGGATCAAACTCCCGCTCGGAGCCTCCGCCAGCGTCGTCCAAGCCGGCCGTGACCTGATCGCCCGCCACGGCACCGAGGCCCTCGGCAAAGCCGCCAAACTCCACTTCC
>JAPLUJ010000347.1:2244-4923 GCA_026397695.1 Verrucomicrobiota bacterium
AAGAAGTCCCGCCACACGAGTCATAAAACACTGAAAATAAATCAATTTTGGGCGGGACAAACCGGTTCTCTTCGTGCTGCAATCCGCGCGCAAACTCAATTTTCACCGCACCCATCCTCATGGCCACCATAACCAAACGCGAACTTTCCATCAAAATCACCGACCAACTGGGCACCAAAGGTTTAGAACTGAGCCAACAAGACGTTCTGGAAGTCGTCCAAACCCTCATCCATGAAATCACCGAGTCCCTCGCTCAAGGTGATACCGTGGTCATGCGCAATTTCGGCGCCTTCAAAGTCCGTGAAACGAAGGCGAAAATCGGCCGCAATCCCAAAAGCCCCGGCAAGGACGTGCACATTCCCGCCCGCGCCGCCGTGAAATTCAAACCCGGCAAGGAAATGAGGGACAAGGTGGCCGCCTCCCTGCAAGTCATTCGCGAACGCAAGTTGTAACCCGTGGTGGCGGCGGGTTCCAACCGCTTTGCCCATACTCATGAGCCTCCCAACTGTCTTCAGGAGCATTGCCAGCGCAGGCGTGGTTCTCAGTTCCATGCTGCTGGTTTCCTGTGGTTATCCGGGTGGCCATCATGGATACATGACTCATGCCTATCGTGTCCGCGGTCAGAACTATCAGCCAATGAGCGTGAACGCCGCACTCAACTTCACGGAAACCGGCATCTGCTCATGGTATAACGAATCCACCTTCTTCGGCCTCAACCGCGGCACCACCTCGCTGGGTGAAAAAGTCATGCCATGGCATCTAACAGGAGCCCACAAAACCCTGCCCCTGCCGTGCCTCGTCAAAGTCACCAACCTGAAAAACGGCAAGTCGGTCAGGATCCGCATCAACGACCGTGGACCGTTCATTCCTAACCGACACCTCGACGTCACGCCACGGGCCGCCAAAATACTCGGCTTCTATGGCCAGGGCCTGACCACCACCCGTATCGAAGTCCTGTCCGTCGGCGATGGCTCCTACAAACGCAGCAATCGCGGCGGGTTCTTCTGAGTCAAAGTGGTCCTCATCAGCCCTCAAGTTCTGGCAGGCTAATCGCAACAAGCACCATGGTGGTAGCATCTGCCAACCAAGAAAAGTACTTCTTGACACCAACGCACCAACGCACCATGGTGCCGTCATGCGCTTGACCATCAATCTCGACGACGATCTCTACGCGATGGCCCGTAGCCACGCTATCGCGACGAAAATCTCGATCAGCAAAGCCGTGGGGAATCTATTGCGGCGTCGGATTGGCACAGCCGCGCCCTCAAGTGAGGACTCCGCCACGGATTTCTCAATCCATCCGGTGACCTTGCTGCCCGTTGTGAGGGGTGCAGGCACGGTGATCTGCGATGCCGATGTCCAGCGTGCCCTCGCTGATGAAGATCTCCGCCATTTTGAACCGACAGGCCAAAGCACCCACCCCCCCACCCTATCATGACTCCGATTCTCCTTGATGGGAATGTGCTGGTGGCCATGGCGCTTCATAACCACGTTCACCGTGCACGTTGCTTGCACTGGTTCAGCCAAGTCGAGATTTTCGCCACTTGCGCGGTCACGGAAGGCACCTTGCTGCGACTTCACATGATGCTGGCGCAGGATACCTGCGCTGCCGCCGCATGGCGCACTTTGGAAGCGTATCGCGCCCATCCCCGCCATGTCTTCTGGCCCGAAAACTTCTCCTACGCCGAGATCGTTCCCACCCGCATCACCGGCTGTCGGCAAATTACGGATTCCTGGCTCGCTGAACTCGCCCGCAGAAAAAACGGGAAACTCGCCACCCTTGATGCAGCCCTTGCCACCCTCTGGCCGGATGTGGCCGTACTCGTTCCGATCTGAAATACCATGCCCCCAGCCGATCCTGCCAGTGTCCCAAATTCCAAATCTTAAATCTCAAATCTTAAATCTCAAATTCCCGTCGTGCTCTATCACTCCACCCACAACCCGACCCACCGCGTCGATCTCAAGGAAGCCATCCTGCGCTCGCTGCCACCTGACAATGGTCTCTACATGCCGGACTCGCTACCCGTGCTCGATGCGGATTTCTGGAAATCCTGGCGCGATCTTTCCTTCCATGAGATCGGTTGTGCCGTGGCACAAGCGTTTTTCGGCAGTGACGTGCCAACCGCCGCACTGCGCGATATCGTCGCCACCTCACTCACCTTCGACGCCCCACTCGTCACGCTCGCGCCCGACGATCACATCCTCGAACTTTTCCACGGTCCGACGCTCGCCTTCAAGGATTTCGGCGCACGTTTCATGGCCCGCCTGATGGCCTGGCTCACCCGCGGCGACGACCGCCAACTCACCGTGCTCGTCGCCACCTCGGGTGATACTGGCGGCGCGGTGGCCTCCGCTTTTCTCAATGTGCCCGGCACCCGCGTGGTCATCCTCTATCCCCAGGGCAAGGTCTCCGGTCTCCAGGAAAAACAACTCACCGCACTCGGTGGCAATATCACCGCCTTGGAAATCAACGGCTCGTTCGACGATTGCCAGGCACTCGTCAAATCCGCCTTCCTCGACCGGGAACTTGCGGAAAAACTCAATCTAACATCCGCGAATTCGATCAATCTGGCGCGGCTGGTCCCGCAGGGTTTCTACTACATCCACGCCGCCCGCCAGCTCCCTCATGGCGTGATGCCGGTCTTCGTCGTGCCCTCCGGAAATTTCGGCCATCTAACA
>JAPLUJ010000363.1 GCA_026397695.1 Verrucomicrobiota bacterium
GACTCGTAGGCTTCGGCAAGCGCGGCGAGGGTTTCGAGGTAGTCCGCTTGATCGGCGGTGAGTTGGTGGCCGGCCATCAGGTCGATGATTTCGGTGACGGCATCAAGTTCGATTTCGTCATGCAAGGTGCGTGGCATGTGCAAGCGGCAAAGGGCCTCGTAGGTTTTGGGCAATTTGCTGAAACTGGGCAGGATGGGTTTGGTCGTGTTCATCGGTTTAGAGGTCGTTTTTCCAGCGGTCTTTGCTGTAATCGGTGTGGGTGAGGATTTTCAGGATGAAAATGCTGCGGGTGTTGTAGTGGATGGCGGTGATGAGGCGGTGGTGATTGCCGGCGATGTTGAAAATGGTGACGGTCTTGGAACTGCGGACGGTGGCGAGATCGGCATGGGGAAAGACTTTGCGGACGTCCGAGATGGATTGCCACTTGGCGGCGGAGGCTGCGGCGATCCATGCGGAGAGATTGGCGGAGGCGTTGGGGTGTAGCTTTGCATAGTCGAGGATGCGGCGTTTGGTGATGATGTTCATGCAAACTTGTTGTCAGTATGGCAACGCAAGCGTTTGCCGTCAAGCCATGTTGCCCAGTGATCCTGAAAAAATATGCATACGCTCGGGCTCCACGTCGAGCACCCCGGCGGCGAATGCCTCGTCGGATCCGCTCGCGTTGCCGGAACGGAATTTCAAATGGGGAAAGCTTTCCGCCAAGCACGCGGACACCCGGCGGGCCGCTGCGCCGGCCGCGGGCGTGATCGTGCGGCGGCCCTCGATCAGGATGACCGGACAGGCACGCGCGAGATCAACCCGGAGAATTCATGGAATTGCATGTGACGAGGGAAATTAACCGATTGAACGATGGTTTGGAGAGGCCCATCGCATCCGATCACGGTGCGCTCTCTTCCAACTCCCGCTCCAACCGAAATAACTTCCGGGGTTCCGTCGCGATTCCGGCGGTCGAGCGCGGCTCAAGTCAAGGCGTCACGCCGAGGGCTGGCCGCGAGAGGTCCACGCCCTTGCTGCGGGCGTGGTCGATCATCTCCGCCACCGCCTGCTTCCGCCGCTTTTCCGGCAGGAAATTGATGCGTGCCAGTTCTTCGCCGAACGCCCGGGCGTGGTACTCGCGCATGATCTGGCGCATCCGCCGCCTTTTTGCGGGCGTCAGTGGGACCAGCAGGGATGGCTTGGATGGCGTGTTCATAGCCCGTGAAAGTTTCCTTCGGCGGCCGGGAGCCAAGCTGCCACATTCTGGCCCATTGTCACGCCGACGTTTTCCCTTGCTTCCGCGATCATCCGGTCGATCCCATAATCCCGCATCGGCGATTGCGGAAGGTGCCGTGCCGCGCACTCGATCCGGATTTCGTGTGACGCGGAAACCCCAAGGTCACGGTGCCCGGCGCTCGCGCGGCGGACCGCTGTAACGTAAGGCCGCAGATAATTCTGATAGATCCGCACCCGGATCTCGTCGAGTTCACTCCAAAACATCCGCTCTGCCATCAAAGCGCGCTTTACCCGGAGCGTATCCGTGAAGGGAGTCAGGCTCAGCACCGGGCGCTTGGTATGCAAATGCGCCGGAAGTTCGGCGGTCCGCAGCGCTTGCCGCATGAC
>JAPLUJ010000684.1 GCA_026397695.1 Verrucomicrobiota bacterium
CTTCGGACCGGACGGCTATAAACTAACCGACGACCTGGAGAATCTGATAGAACGGCACATCCTCGGGCAAGAACCGGAACCCCCGCCCTTGGCGCCGCAGCAAATCGGCAAGGCCCACCGCATCGATGACGCACGCGGCCGTTATATCGAGTATGCCAAACATACGGCTAACAATATTTCGTTGCATGGCTTGAAGGTGGTGGTCGATTGCGGCCACGGTGCCGCCTATTTCATCGCTCCGCTGATTTTCAAGGAACTCGGCGCGGAAGTGATCACCACGGGCATCCAACCCGACGGGCTCAACATCAACAGCGGTTGCGGCGCCCTCCATCCGGAAAACGCCGGTGAGTTGGTCCGCCGCTGCAACGCCGATCTCGGGGTTTCATTCGACGGCGACGCCGACCGCGTCATCTTCACCGATGCCAACGGCCACACGGTGAGCGGGGATCGCATCCTCGCGCTCTGCGCCATCGGTCTGCATGAACAGGGCAAACTCAAACACCACACGCTGGTGGCCACCGTGATGAGCAACCTCGGCCTCAAAGAGGCCATGAACCAACACGGCATCAAGCTGGAAACCACCGCCGTGGGCGACCGCCACGTGATCGAGTGCATCCGCAAAAACGGTTATTCCTTCGGTGGCGAAAACTCCGGCCACCTGATCTTCGCCGACCACGCCACCACCGGCGACGGCATCATCAGCGCCCTGCATGTGCTGCGCATGATGCGCGAGCGCAACGCCACCCTCGCCCAACTCGCGGCCGTCCTCAATGAGTATCCCACGCAACTCGTGAACATCCCGGTCGCCTCAAACCCACCCATCCATTCCCTGCCCAAACTCAACCAACTGATGCTAAAAGCCACCACCGAGTTCGGTCCTAACGGACGCCACCTGATCCGCTACTCGGGAACGGAAAATAAAATCCGCGTGCTCGTCGAACACCGGCAACTCGAGGAATGCCACCTCTGGATTCACAAATTCTCAGCCGCCATCCGCGAGGAAATCGGTTGACCCCTTTCCCCACTCATGTCCCTTGAAGCATGCGACTGCCATCCGCTCTCCCTGACCCGGAGCATCGCGGATTTTCCGCTCGCCAATTGTCCGCTGGCCCGGCACCAGCGCAGCGTGCTCGGCACGGCTGATCTAACAGCGCACCCCCACGCATGGCTGGACCGCGACGATCTGGCGGATTTTCTAACGAGCGGCCAAGCCACCCTGATCGATGCCCGGCAGGCCGCGCTCGCCTGGCGGGGTGCCGCGCCCGACAGCGCCAGCGTTTTCGCCGCCCGGGCATCGTTTTTGATCCGTTATCCGTGGGATTTGCTGCGTGCCAATGAACAGGTGGTGTCGTTATTGACGGAAAACATCATCGAAGGTGAGATCCACTCATCGGTGGTCATCGAAGGAGTGATCCACCTGGGGCCAGGCACGCGCATCCTGCCAGGGGTGTTTATCGAGGGCAACGTGGCGATTGGCGCCCATTGCAAAATCGGCCCGAATTGTTATATCCGCGGCAACACCAGCATCGGCGACGCCTGCCACATCGGACAATCCGTCGAAATCAAAAACTGCCTCGTTCTATCCAACTCCCACGTCGGCCACCTCTCGTATGTGGGCGACTCGGTGCTTGGTGAGCAAGTGAATTTCGGTGCCGGAACCACCACTTCCAACTTCCGCCACGACGGTAAAAACCACCACTCGATGGTCAACGGCGTGCTCATTGACACCGGCCGCCGCAAGTTGGGTGCCATCGTCGGTGACGGTGTCCACACCGGTATCAACACCGCGATCTATCCAGGCCGGAAACTCTGGCCCAACACCAGCACCCGGCCGGGCGATATCGTCCAGCGGGATCTTGTTTTCTAACACCAAATTACATATGTGCGGAATCGTCGGATACATAGGCAAAGCGGACGCGCCCACGGTGCTCATCAACGGGCTGCGTCGTCTCGAATACCGGGGTTACGACTCCGCAGGCATCGCCATTCTGGATGAAGGCCGGATCGTGGTCACCAAAGCCCCGGGCAAAGTATCCGTGCTCAATGAGCAGGCCCGCAGCGCTTGGCCGGCGGCACGCTTCGACCGCTGCACCACCGGCATCGCCCACACCCGCTGGGCAACCCACGGACCGCCCACCGAGGTCAACGCCCACCCCCATCTCGACCAGTCCGGGGAGATCGCTCTGGTGCACAATGGCATCATTGAAAACTACCGTTCGCTGCGTGCCCGCCTTGAGGCCAAGGGCCATCAATTTCACTCGGAAACCGATACCGAGGTACTGGTTCACCTCATCGGCGAGTATGCCAGGGGCAATCTATTCCAAGCGGTTTGCGATGCGCTCCATCAGGTGGAAGGAACCTTCGGCATCGCGGTTCTATCAGCCAGAGAGCCGGGGAAAATCATCACCGCCCGCCGCGGCAGTCCGATCATCATCGGCGTGGGTGATGGAGAAACCATCATCGCATCGGACGCGGCGGCCATTCTCGCCCACACCCAGCGGGTGATCTATCTGGACGACAACGACATCGCGATCGTTACGGCGGAATCCGTGGATATCCGCGACCTCCATAACATTCCCGTCACCCGCGAGATCGCCGAACTCGACTTGGATGCGGCGGCGGCGGGAAAAGGCGGCTTCGATCATTTCATGCTCAAGGAAATCCATGAGCAACCCGACTCGCTGGGCAATGCGATCCGCGGCCGGTTGGATTTCAACCAAGGTTCCTCGGTGCTCGCCGGCATGGGCACCTCACAGCGGGAACTTGCGGAACTCAGCCGCGTGGTGCTCATTGGCTGCGGCACCTCCCTGTATGCCGGACTCGTCGGCGAATTCGCGTTCGAGGATCTAGCAGACATCCACGCCGAAGTCCAACAGGCCGCCGAGTTCCGCTACCGCAACCCGATCCTCGGCAGCCGCGATTTGGTCATCGCCATTTCCCAATCCGGCGAGACCGCCGATACCTTGGCCGCGGTGCGCGAGGCGAAGCAAAAGGGAGCCGTCGTGATGAGTCTCTGCAACGTGGTCGGCTCCACCATTGCCCGCGAGACCGGCCGCGGCGTTTATCTGCATGCGGGGCCGGAAATCTCGGTGGCATCGACAAAAGCCTTCACCTGTCAGGTGGCGGTGCTGTTGATGATGGCTCTGAAACTCGGGCGCGGCCGGCGGTTTTCCCGCGACGATGGGATTCTATTCGCGAGGGAAATCGAAAACACTCCCGCATTGGTTGGCCGGGTCATCCAGCAAAACGCCCACATCGCGGAAATCGCCGCCGCGTATGCCCACCACGAACATGCGTTCTTCATCGGCCGCGGCCCGATGTATCCCGTCGCCATGGAAGGTGCCCTCAAGCTCAAGGAGATTTCCTACATCCACGCGGAAGGTTTTCATGCCGCCGAGTTGAAGCATGGTCCGATCGCGTTGTTAGTGAAAGGGACGCCGATCATCGCCATCGCATGCGACATTCCCGGCAAGAGCAAAACGCTCGGCAACATCGAAGAGTGCCGCGCCCGCGGTGCCCGGATCCTCGGCATCGTGACCGAAGGCGACGATGAAGCCGCGGCCAGCATGGACGACTTCATCACCATTCCCCGCTGCCACCCGCTGGTGGCCACTATCCCCGCCGTGGTCGCCCTGCAACTCCTCGCCTACCACGTCGCCCGCCTCCGCGGCTGCGAAATCGACCAACCCCGCAATCTCGCCAAAAGCGTCACGGTGGAGTGAACAACGTGGCGGCGGTTTCCAACCGCCAGGCCGTGTGTGGATGCGGCAATGGCGGGCGCAGTCCGCCGCCCCATTGTGTTGCTTTGGATGTGCTGATTTTCCGGCCATGAAAACAAACTTGCCCCCGGGCGCGATGCGGGGAATGATGTCGCCGCTGACCAACGCATGGCAACGCGGGACAACAAGAAACGTGGTGAAGTGGCGCAACCGTCGCGATGGACCAACGAGATCACGGGGATCCTGTGGATCACCGTGGGACTGTTGTTGTTGCTTTCGTTAGTGAAATACAGTCCGGCGGATCTCCCGCGGTGGGGATGGTTCAAGCCGTTCGCCGATCCCACGGACGCAGCGGGGGAAAATCTGATAGGCCCGGTGGGCGGCATGCTCGGGTTTGTGCAAATCCGGATCTTCGGGGCGGCGGGCTATCTGATTCCGGTGGGTTTGGTTTGGTTCGGCATCGTCAAGCTGGCATATAATGGCCGTATCTGGCCACGGACCGCCATTGGGTTCGGCATCTTGCTGTTAGCCGGAGCCGCGTGGCTGCATGCCGCGGATTTTTTCTGCAAGGACTGGGCGCGCAGTTGCCATCTCAACAGTCCCGGCGGGATGATAGGCAGTGGCTTGGGCGGCTTCGTCCTCGCCAATCTCATCAGTCGCGTCGGCACTTTGCTGGTGACCAGCGCGGCTTATCTGGTGGCCCTCATCCTGCTCACCGGCCAGCAACCGGTGCGTTTCACCAAGGCCTGCTGGCGGTTAGGGCGGATGAAATTAGCACACTGGCGGGAAAGCCGCGGCATGGCCGGTAAAGCGGCCGCCCGCGAGGCGGAAATGCTGGCCGAACGCGAGCGCCAGCGCGAGCAACGACGGAAAGACCGGGATAGCTCGAAAGCCGCAGCCGCCAAGGAGGAGGAGGATGCCGATCCTCAATCGCTGCTGCCGCTGCGCGACATCCCGCCGCCACAGATTTTCGACGCCTCCCAGCGGCGCGCGAACTTAACCGTGGTGCCCGGAACCAAACCGTTCGAACGGAAAAAAACCGGCCACCAGTTCCTCTCCGTGACAGGCTTCGAAAACTACGAATTGCCGGGCTTCGATCTGCTCGACCCCGAGGAGGAGGAAGACGCGCCCGAAGCCAACCGCGAGGAACTTTTTTCCACCCAGCGCATGATCATCGAAACCCTCAAGGCCTTCGGCATCGAAGTGACGGCGGGCGATATCACCCGCGGACCCACCATCACGCGCTACGAAATCTATCCGTCAACCGGCCTGCGCGTCTCGCGCATCTCACAGTTAGAGGCGGACATCGCCCGCGCCACCTGCGCCGAGCGTATCAACATCCTCGCCCCCATCCCCGGCAAGGATACCGTCGGCATCGAAATCGCCAACTCACTGAAAATCGCCGTGCCGCTCCACGAACTCCTGCATGATCCCGAGTTCCGCTCCGCCAAGAAGAAAATCCCGCTGGCGCTGGGCAAGGATGTGTACGGCAAGACCGTCATCGGCGACCTCGCCGCCATGCCCCACCTGTTAGTCGCCGGCGCCACCGGCTCCGGAAAATCGGTGTGCATCAACTCGATCATCTCCTCGATGCTCTTCAAATTCGGTCCTGACGAGCTGCGCTTCATCATGGTCGATCCCAAAGTGGTGGAAATGCAGATGTATAACCGCCTGCCGCATCTCGTCGTGCCGGTGGTCACCGATCCGAAAAAAACCGTGGCGGCCCTCAAGTGGGTGGTCAATGAAATGGAAAAACGCTACCGGATTTTCGCCCGTGAAAGTGTTAGAAACTTCGATGGCTTCAACAGCCGGCCGCGCAAGGATAAACCCGTTCCCACCCAGACCGATCTCTTCAATCCGATCGAACCGACCCCGCCGACCGATCATCCCATCAAAACCAAACAGCTTCTGGATTCCACCCTGCCAGCCGGCCACCAAGCACCACCGTGGGCGCTTGATGACGTGCCCGACGCGCAAATCGATTCCATCGCCGACGCCCTTGCCGCGGGCGAACTCGGCCCGGAAGCCGACGATGACGATGCGGAATTCGAGCTTGAGCTCTTCGAGGACAAAATCCCCGACCGTTTCCCCTACATTGTCGTGCTGATCGACGAGTTGGCCGACCTGATGCAGACCGCGCCGGCGGACGTTGAGATGTGCATTGCGCGCATCGCGCAAAAGGCCCGTGCTGCGGGCATCCACCTCATCATCGCCACCCAAACCCCGCGCGCCGACGTAGTCACCGGCATCATCAAAGCGAACATCCCGTGCCGCATCGCCTTCCAAGTCTCGTCACAACTCGACTCGCGCGTCATCCTCGATACCAAGGGCGCCGAAAAACTCGTCGGCAAGGGTGACATGCTCTATCTGCCGCCGGGCTCGGCCAAACTCGAGCGTGCCCAGGGGGCCTTTGTCACCGATGCGGAAATCGAGCGCATCATCACCCATTGCGCCGCCCAGGGGAAACCCAAGTTCGAAACCGATATCCATGCTTCCCTCAACAACGACGCGGATGATGATGATGACGTCTCGGAAGCCGACGAGGAACTCATCATGAAATGCATCGAGGTCGTCCGCCAGGAACGCAAGGCCAGCACCTCGTTGCTGCAACGCCGCCTGCGCCTCGGCTACACCCGCGCCGCCCGCATGGTCGATATCCTCGAACAACGCGGCATCGTCGGCCCCGGCGATGGCGCAAAAGCCCGCGAAGTCTTCCTCAAATGAGCGATGCTATCCTGCTGCCCATGGAAAATTTCACCCCCCGCCATTTTCCGATTGTCAAATCCCCAACCTTCTCCTTTACTCCCGTCCCGCCCGCAAGCATCCGCCCGTGGGTAAATGGCTCGATAGCTCAGTTGGTAGAGCAGTGGATTGAAAATTCACGTGTCGCTGGTTCGATTCCGGCTCGAGCCACCTCCATCAGCCCGGGTAACTGCGCCCCGGTAGCCCCCACTGTGCGCGCCTGTTACGCGGCCCCTGTAGCTCAGGCATTCCTGCCTGACTCTGATGGCCTGAGTCTAATTCACCGGATTGTCAGCCAGTGCATGACTGGCTTAATGAGCCTGCCGGAGCAGTGACCAAAACAATCCCACGCTACGGGGGATGCTCTAATGACAGCGCGCAGGCCGGCTTCATTTTGTGGGGATGGAGTCGTGGATTTGTTCCAGGGCGAGCACGGTGAAGGCGGTGACGAGGATCGGGTTGGATTCCATCCAGCGGCCGTTGTCATTGATCCACGAGCCGTTTTCGCGTTGGGTGGCAAGGAGTTTGCCGGCGAGTTCGTTGCGCCAATCGACTTCCTTGCCGGTGTCGAGTTTGAGTTGTTTGACATTGGCGGCGGAGAGGGCCTTGGCCATGGTCTGATAGTAATAATACAATCCCTCGGCACCCATGCCGGGGTTTTCGGTGAGGGTGTAGTTTTTGCCTAGCCATTCCTTCACGGCGATGACGCGCGGATCATCGGCACTGACTTTGGCATAGATGAAGGATAACAGGCCGGCATAGGACATCGAGCCGTAGGAGCGCAGGGCGGTGCGGCCCTCGGGCGTTTTTTCCTCGCCGGCTTTGGAGGCGAATGGTGAGTACGTGAAACCACCCTTGTTCTTGGGATCGTTGGACGCCCATTCCCGGTCGTTGGTTTCCTCAAGGTTCTGACAGCGCGAGATGAACTTGACCGCGGCACCCCAATCGAGGTCGGGCTGGTCGCCGTGATTGCCATCATCGATGACTTTCTTGGAAAGGGCGAGAGCCTCGATGGCAAAATACGTGTTGGATAGATCCGAGTGCTCCTTGTCCGAGCCGTAACCGATGCCACCTGCATTCGCTTGGTCGCTTTCCTTGTTTTTGTCGAGGTCCCATTGATTGTTGATGAGGTGTTTGCGGGCTTTGACCACGGCGGGTTCGAAGCTCTTGCGGTTGGCGGCCATGAGGGCGGTCACGGCAGTGGCGGTGTTATACACCGAGAGGCCGCGGTTGTAGATGCCGCCGTCCTCCTTTTGCTGGGCAAGCAGCCAAGCGTAGCCTTTTTCAAGGGGTTCAGGCAACGCAGCGGAGCGGTCGAGGTTGGGGTCGCGGACCAGCGCGTTGAGGGCCAGCGCGGTGAACGCGGGCAGTTCGCCGTCGTCCCAGTTGCCCTGCGGTTTCTGTTGAGTCTTGAGCCAGTTGTTACCGCGCGCGATCGACTGACGGATTTCCTGGCGGATGGATTCGTAGCGATCCGGGTTTTCCGGTGCGGCGGTGGCGAGGGCCGTGCCTAGCAGAATGATGGCAGTTAGAGATTTCATGGTTTCTTGAGTTGTGGGGTTTTCGAATAGGGAGAGATGATGACTGTTACGGGGGTGCCCACGGGTGGCACGCGCTTCGGAAACGCGAACCAAACATTGTCCCCGTTGTCGTCGCCGGGATAATTGGTGATGGCACCGGGATCCACCATGATAGCGCAGATGTCACCGGTCATTGCGGGGATGTATTGGCCCTTCTGGAAATCCGATCCGCTGTAAAGCCATGGGCCGACCTTCATGTTGGCGCTGGTCACGGTGTGTTGGATCCACTGGTTGACGGGGAGGCGGCGGGTCTTGCCCTGGTCGTCCCATTCCACGTCGATGGCGATGCGTGCGCCGGCTTTCACGGCGGCGGAAACCTTGGGATGCTCATCTATCACCCGGCCGTTTTTATCCGTGAGTGAGAACAATTCTAGTGACGCGGGATAGCGCAGCAAGGTGAACGCCAGATTTAGGTGGGTGGGGGAAATCTCGGTGACCAGAAGTGCTTCGTGGACTTTGCCCTTGGTGAGGACAATGAGGTATTCGAGCAAACCTTGGGACATGTTAACCTTGGTGGGAAAGCGGATTTCCCGGGATTGTTTGTCGAGGGTGACATCGCCTATCCGATAGCGAAATTCGTCGAGTTTTTCCACCGCAGGCTTTTTTTCGGGAGCAGTCGGTGGATTCGGATCGGGCGGGGAGGTGGCTGCGCCGGTGGGGTCGTCTTGGGCGAGTGCCAGTGACGAGACGGTGACAAGCAGGATGGCAAGGCGGCGAATCATGTTGCAATGATCGTTAGGGAAAGAGATGTGCGGATCCGTGGATGGAACGACGCAATACTAATGGACCTTCGGCTTTTTTACAAGGGGTTCATCCTTTTTCGGAGGGGGCTTGAGCTGGGTGCCAAGTTCTGCCCAGCCAAGGCGGGTGATGTGGCTGTTGAGCGCATCTAACGCTTTCTCGCGATCCGCCAAGGCTACGGGTGGGGTGCGGGCCGTGTTCTGGCCGAGTTGCTCGCGCAGCAGCTGGAACAGCGCTTTACGCAGATCGTCGTGGAGGGATTGGGGCGATTGAATGGTGAACGAAAGCACTGCGGTGGATAGGGAGTTCTTGGCGGACCCCGTGAACCAGAGAGCCACGGGCGCGGGTCCGGAGACGGTCGGGTTGCCGCGACTGGCGTGTACGAGGGTGGTGACTTTAAGAATGCCCGCCGATGCACGTTCCAACTCACGGGCGGATTTTTCGAGGACGGGGATGAGGGTTTTGACGTATTTTTTGCCGGTTCCGGCATGCAGCGTGATGGCAATGGTTTTGGCACGCTCGGTGTTCCAATCCGGCACAGTGGGACGCAAGCGGATGATGGCGGCAATGGCGGTGCCTGCCTGGTCTCGGTCCGGCTTGGCCGTGTCGAGCACCCGCTCCCAAGCAAGCAGTGCACGCTGGGACGCATCTTTGGCCTCGAGTAATACCGCTAGATCCATCAGGTAGGCGGCGCCCTTCCGCGGCGCGAGGTTGCTGTATTCGTGGAGGGTTGGGGTACGGGTGATGTCGCCCAGCTCAATGACAGGTTTGGGTTTTTCGACGGGTGCCGGAGGTTCTGGTTCCTTCACCACGGGTGGGGCGGAAACCGCGTCGTCAGGATGATCCGTCTCCGGCAGGGATGCCTCGACCTGCGCGCGGATTTCAGCCAGTTTTGATGCGGAAGGAGGCGTCAAGAAGTCGGTTTTGCGGATCCCATACCACCAGATACTCACGATCACGGCGAGGGCGAGCAACAGAACCCATGGATTGGGGACACGCATACCGGGAAACTGACTCACTCGACTCTCATGGGGAAGTTAAAACCGCCGGTTTACGCCAACAAAACGCCCCGCCCGGTGGCCGGGTGAGGCGTTGCTGGACATGCCGGACTGAGGGCTCAGTTGGCGGATTTGACGAGCAGGGCGCGCTTGCCGACACGCTTGCGGAGGTAGTGCAACTTGGCGCGGCGCACCTTGCCTTTGTTCACCACTTCGATTTTGGCAATCCGCGGAGTATGCACCGGAAACACCCGCTCGACTCCCTCGCCGTAAGATATTTTGCGCACCGTAAATGCCGCGTTCACGTTGGCTCCATGGCGGGCGATGACCAAACCTTCGAAAATCTGGATCCGCTCCTTGCCCCCTTCCACCACGCGGCAATGGACCTTCACGGTATCTCCCACATGGAATGGGGTGAGGTCGTTGTTCAGTTGTTCTTGTTCGATTTTATCAATGATGTTCATGGGATCCTCTTTCGCAAAATATGGTGGACTCTGCGGGAACAGGGCAGGGTGCCTTGACGCGCGGGGCGCAGAGCTAGCGGATCAATTTGCCAATTGCAACCGCGAAATTACGCCAATTCAAGGTTTGCCATAAACCGCAGATGGATCAAACGACTTTCCGGGGCCGATCCACTCCAGCTGCGCCGTGATTCCGGCACCTGCGCAGGCAACAACCTTGCGGTAGAAACACGAACCACGTCCGGTATGGCAGGCACCGGCTCCCACCTGCTCCACCATCAGAATGAGCGCGTCCTGATCGCAATCCGTGCGGATTTCCACGATGCGCTGGATATGACCGGAAGTGGCACCCTTGTGCCAGAATTCCTGCCGGGAGCGCGACCAGTAAACCGCCTCGCCAATTTCCAGCGTCCGCCGCAGCGATTCCTCGTTCATGTAGGCGAGCATCAGCGGCTCGCGGGTGCTCGCGTCCATCGCCAGTGCCGGAATCAGCCCGTTAGAGTCGAATTTAGGGGAGAAATCCAATCCTTCTTCGACTTCCATCTTTCCGCCCTGCGGGGCAAACACGGTGTTGCAATCCATGAGTGAAGATAAAGCGCCTCCCGCCGCATGTCCAGCCGCATTCTTTACTGTTAGAATGGCGCGAGCGTGAGACTGGTGAATCTGCGCAAGATCATGGCGCACAGGGAAATAAAACAAGAAAATGGCAATCCATGCCCGGGTCTGGGCCACGAGCAGGAAGCCGCAGCCGGGGTATCCTCATCCGCCATCCTCTAGCCGATCCGCTTCTGCAAATCCCTAACACTCCACAGCGTCCCCGCCGCCGCCTCGCCACTGCCTCGCAGCTTGCGCGCGCCGTCCTTGCGCCGCGAACCAAAGCGCTCCCGCGCGCCCGCAAACGCCTCGTTCACAAAACTCCGGCTGCCATCCGTGAAATAACGAACCCGGCACCGCAACATCCTGCCTAACGGAATATCGCCCGCTTGTTCCGCCTCCCGCGCGGTCTCCTCCCGGGTCATGCCATGGCGCTTGCGCTTGGTTTCCAGCCTGCCATCCCTGCCCACCCGCGTCTCCAGCTTTTCAGCCGCCCCCGCCATCAATATCAGCCGGTATTCACGCGCAACATCGTGCGTCCAGAGCGTGGCGTCCGCACCACAACCCGTGTGCGCTCGCAACGCCCGCACCAACCCGGCGCGCGCTTTCCTGCCGTTGCCTCTGGCTCCACCACCGATGGCTTCCCCATAACTGCTCCAGCGGTAATCCGCCGGATCCTTGACCATGCCTGCCCTAACGGGATTCAGATCAATATACGCCGCAATGGTTTTCGCCGCCACGCCATCCTCCACGATCACGCTCTTGAACGCGTCCTCCCACAGGTTACCGGTCCGCGAGTGGGTCCGGTTGAACCACTTGGTAAACCGTTGCATCAGCGTCTTCATGAACTCGCTCAAATCGTGCATCCGATAGACATATCGCCCGTGAATCTCCGCCACCCGCCTGGCCACCCCGCTGTGCCGCGCATCCGCCAACTCCCCGGCCACCACCGCAACCTCGGCCTCGTTGTAAATCGCCCCCAGCCTGGCCAGCAATCCCTCGTCCGTAAACCCGCCCTCCGGCAGCGGCACAACCTCCACCAGCAGATGCAGATGATTGCACATCAAACAATAGGCCACCACCCGGCAACCGGTGAAATTCTCCTGCATCCGCATGAACGTACGGAATTTTTCCTTCTCCTCCGGCCCGAATACCAATTTCCGGTCCACCACCCGCGAAATACAGTGGTAAAACGCCGGCTTCACCACCGAATCCTTCCACGGAACAATCCATCGCTTCGTTGCCATGCCCGGCTTCATAGCCCATGCCCATCGGCAATGCAAGCAACATTTTC
>JAPLUJ010000184.1:0-15185 GCA_026397695.1 Verrucomicrobiota bacterium
GCGGACGCCAACTCAAGCATCCTCGGCGCATACAGAGATGTGGACAAGCAGAAGGCGGGCGAGGTGGTCTGGCCCATGATCGACATGGATCCGGCCAACCCCGCGGGGATCGATCTTGCCGAAGGCAGGCCGCCTCCGCCGCCGCCCGGCGCCGAGACGCCGCTGATGAAGCAGAGCGAAGAATACATCAAGGCCCACTGGCCTGATGTAATGCGCGGGGAGTAAAACTGCCCAAGTGGCATCCCGGCACGGGACGCCACTTGAGTTGTTACTATTGAATTATGCCAGATCCTTGGGACGCCATCCTTCACGGGCTTCCGGGTTGATCAGTTTAGTGGCTTCCGGGTTGCCGATGATCTCCAATTTCGCCGCATCCCACTTGACCGTCTTGCCGGTGCGGATCGCCAGCGAACCGAGCAGGATCGCCTCGGTGAGCGGACCGGAGTAACTGAAGTCCGAGCAGGATTTCTTGCCACTTTTGATAGCCTCAATCCAATCGCGTTGGATGCCACGGGTGCGCGGCAGCGTCTTGGCAACCTGCTTGTCGCCGCTGGCCCGGTAGGTTTCCCATTTTTCTTTCGGATAGAGCACCGGGCTGTCCGGGCGCATGCCGCGGTGATAGATTCCGCCCTTCTCGCCGATCATGATCAAGCCACCCTCACCACCTGGCGTGCCCATGTCGTAGCCTGCCGGTGCTTCCGGGACGCTGGGTCCCTCATACCATTTCACCCTCACCGGCGGCTTGTTGCCCCGCGCCGGGAAATTGAAGGTGACGATCGATCCGTTAGGAGTATGGATGGGATTGACATCGCCATGCATTTCCACTTCCACGCTGTCCGGCGCACCGAGGTCGAGCGCCCAGTACGGGGTGTCGATGGTATGGCAGCCGATGTCGCCGAGGCCGCCGCAGCCGAAATCCCACCACGGGCGCCACGTCGTGGGGTGGAACGCCGGGCTGAAGCCGGGCTTCTTGAGGCACGGGCCCAGCCAGAGGTCCCAGTCCATGCCTTGTGGCGGTTGTTCGGCCTTTGGAAACTCGGTCATCACGTTGCCATTGAAGCCCCATCCCGACTTCGGACGATTGGTCCAGGCAATGACTTCCTTGACCTCGCCGATCAGCCCGGCTTGATACCACTCCTTGATCAGGATCGCGCCTTCGAACGCGTGGCCTTGGTTGCCCATCTGCGTGATGAGATTTTTCTTCACGGCAAGCTGCTGCAGCGTGCGAGCCTCCCACAGCGAGTGCACCAGCGGTTTCTCGACAAACACGTGCTTGCCCATGTTCATCGCCATGTAGGCGATGGCAAAATGGGTGTGATCCGGAGTGCCGACGCCCACCGCGTCGATCTTGTCGCCCATTTCGCGGAGCATCTTGCGGAAATCCGTGTAGAGTTTCGCGTCGGGGTATTTCTGCTTGCCGCGTTCCAGGATGCTCGGGTCACAATCGCAGAGGGCGACCATGTTGTGGCCGTTGGCGCAGGCATTCATGTCCGCTCCGCCCTGGTTGCCGAAGCCGACCCAGGCGAAGTTGATCTTCTCGTTGGCGCCAGCCACCGGCTTGGCAAGGATCTGTGGTGCGGCAAATGGCACTCCGAGCGCCACGGCGGATTGTTTGAGGAAAGTGCGTCTTGACGGGTGGTTCAATGGGGATGTGTTCATAGTGATTTCTGGTGCGGTGTTTGCATCACTTGCAATACTGACTTCGCAGCATGTTCTATCACGGCACCGGCAAAAAAGTCTCGATTGCCACGAATTCGCCCTTGGGGATGGCGTGCCCGGGAAAGGCAGAGTGCGGACGGGTGAGCGCAACAGGGGGTGGTGGTGGCGGCGGTTCAGACATGACGTCCTGATATCCGGCATGCCGCGCCCCGACAAAACGGTTTGGAAATTGTTGCTTGTTGCCCAAGCGGGGAGCTGCAATGCTGCAACGTCGTTGCAACTGAAAAACGACAGGAAAGTTATCACCATGGATACATTGAAAGTGCTTCAGCAGCTCGGGAAAACTCATGGCACCCCCCTCTTTGTTGTGGATCACAACGTGCTCAGGCGCAACTATTCCACCTTTAATAAATACCTGCCACGGGTCCAGGCCTACTATGCGGTCAAGGCCAACCCCGATCCTGCTATCGTGCAAACCCTGTTTGAAGCGGGCTCAAGTTTTGACGTCGCCTCCATGCCGGAATTCAATATTGTGCATGAGCAGATCAAACACATGCCCTCCAAACAACGGCAGGACTGGATCTGGGATAAAATCATCTACGCCAATCCCATCAAGGTGAAGGACGCATTACGCGAGTTGGATCAATACAAAGCACTGGTCACCTATGACAACCTCGAAGAGATTCGGAAGATCAAGAAATATGCCCCCAACTCCGGGCTTGTCCTGCGGCTGAGTGTTCCCAATACCGGGGCAATGTGCGAACTTTCATCAAAGTGTGGCGCCGCATCCGGGGAAGCCGTGGATCTCATTCTGGCCGCCGCCAAGGCCGGGTTGGTCGTGGAAGGACTGAGTTTCCACGTCGGCAGTCAAACCACCAACTTTGAAAATTTCGTTCAAGCCATCAATCTCGCGGCCAATGTTTTCGAGGAAGCCAAGGGCCGCGGTTATACCAAAATGAACCTTCTGGATATTGGCGGCGGGTTCCCGGTTCCTTACGACAAATCCGTTAAACCCTTCAGCGAACTAGCCCGCAAGATCAATGCCGAACTTAACCGGCTCTTTCCCAAGGACATTCAAATCCTGGCAGAACCCGGCCGGTTCATGGTGGCCACAGCGGGGACGGCGGTTGCCAAGGTGATCGGCAAGGCCGTGCGCAACGGCAAACTTTGTTATTACATTGATGACGGCGTCTACAACACCTTCTCGGGCATCATCTTTGACCATTGTCAATATCACCTGAAAGCATTCAAAAAGGGGCCCATGGAGATCTGTACGGTTTTCGGACCGACTTGTGATGCCCTTGATGTCATCTCGATGTCCGAGGAACTCCCCACCAATCTCAAACGCGGTGATCTCGTGTATAGCCGCAACATCGGTGCCTACAGTGTGGCCTCCGCAACGCATTTCAACGGGTTTCAACCCGCCAAAATCATGCATATCAACCGGTAGGCACCGTGCTCCCTGATGATTACTTTTGGGGCCTGGTCGTTTTGCCAGGCGTTTGCGCGGCGGGCCGTGACGCCAATGCCAGCATGGGATTGGCGGCCGAAACAGTCACCGTAGCGGTGGATTCGGCGAGTTCGGTCTGCAGATCACGAACCGTTCCATCAAACGAATACTTGCTGCCGGGCTTGATCTCTTTGACGACCGTGGGCAGTCCTATCTTGTCGAGGATGGCGATAAAGGGCTCGGGGTCGAGTTCCTCCACGTTCACCATGGTTTTGGGATCCCAAATACCCTGAGCCACAAGCATGGCCGCCGCTACCGGAGGAACGCCCGCAGTGTAGCTGATCCCCTGGGATTCAATTTCCTGATAGCATTTGTGGTGATCGGAAACCTGATAGATAAACACTTCCCGCAATTTGCCATTCTTCCATCCCCTGACGAAATTGCCGATGCAAGTGTTGCCGGTATAGCCCGGTGCCAGCGTCTTGGGATCAGGCAGCAGGGCTTTAACGACTTTCAGCGGCACCACTTCCTGCCCGGTGGTGAGGGTTACCGGCAAATGAGACAGGAATCCAAGGGTGCGCAACACCGTGAATACATTGATATAGTGGTCGCCGAAACCCATCCAAAACCGGATGCTGTTGGCATCCATGTTTTTTGACAACGAATGCAACTCATCATGCCCGTTGAGGTAAATAGGACGAGGGCCGGCTACCGGGAAATCATAGACGCGCTTGACGGAGTGCGTCGGGAATTCCTGCCATTGCCGGTCAATCCAACTCCACACCTTGATAAATTCCCGGAAATTGATTTCCGGATCGAAGTTGGTGGCGAAATACTTGCCATGGCTGCCGGCATTGACGTCCATGATGTCAATGGTATCAATTTTGTCGAAGTAGCGTTTCCGAGCCAACGCACAATAGGCATTTACAACGCCGGGATCAAACCCCACGCCCAGAATAGCCGTCAGGCCAATTTTCTTGCAGCGGTCTTTCCGTTTCCATTCGTAATTGGCGTACCACGGCGGCTCCTCGCAAACCTTGTCGGGCTCCTCATGAATCGCAGTATCCAGATAAGCCGCACCGGTCTCCAAGCACGCCTCCAGAACGGACATGTTGATGAACGCATTGCCGAGATTGATCACGATTCCGGATTTGGTCGACTTGATCAGCTTGATGGTTGCGGGAATATCGAGGGCGTCGATCTGTCGGGAATAGAGTTTTTTGGATGGATCCTTGAGGTGCTTCAGGCGTTTCACACTCTCAATAATCTCGTCACACTTGGATCGGGTGCGCGATGCAATGCAGATATCTCCGAGCACGTCGTTGTTCATGGCCGCTTTGTGGGCCGTCACGTGGGCGACTCCGCCCGCACCTATAATCAATACATTCTGTTTCATGAGTAGTTCTTGGTTATGACAGACTTGCCACGTAATCCTTGTAGCTGAAGCGGCGGACGATATCCAGCTTGCCGCTGAGCCTTCTCACGCAAATAGACGGCATGGGCAAGCCGTTAAACCAGTTTTTCTTAACCATGGTATACCCGGCGGCATCGGCCAGATGGACCAGCGTGCCGGGCAGCAGCCGTTGATTGAGTTTGTAGGTTCCGAACACGTCACCCGCGAGGCAGGATCGGCCCGCAATCATTACGGGGTGGCGGCCCGGCCCGGGCACATTGATTTGGGGACTGGTTTGATAGATCAGATGATCCGGCATATGCGCCTCAATTGAGATGTCCAGGATCGCGATATCCATTTCGTTATGCACGACATCCAGCACGGTCGCGACGAGCTCGGCACACCCCGAAATGACGGCCTCACCGGGTTCCAGGTACACTTGAACGTCAAACTCCTTGCTGAAGCGTTTGAGGCATCGGCAGAACTGCTGCAGAGGATATCCGTCTTGCGTGAAAGACAACCCGCCGCCGAGGCTGACCCACTGCAATTTTTTCAGCACGGGACCGTAAGATTTTCCGATAGCGTCGAGTGCTGACGCAAAACTCATGAACTGGTCGTTTTCACAGTTGAAATGAAACATCACGCCGCTGAGCTGGGGAGCCACTTCCATCAGCGCGGCACAGTCCGTCACCCCGAGCCGCGAAAATCGCCGGGCCGGATCTGCCAGGTCAAAATGAGAATGACTGACCCCGGGATTAACGCGTAGGCCCAACTTGACGCCACGCGCCTCGTGGCCATATCGCTTCAGCTGGGATATGGAATTGAAAATCACTTTATCCGCAAAGGCACTAACCTGCCGGACCTCCGCGCGTGAAAATCCGACACTGTAGGCATGCACTTCCTTGCCGAATTTTTCATGGCCCAGCCGGGCCTCAAGGAGCGAACTGCTGGTCGTCCCATCCAAATAATCGCGCATGAGCCCGAACACCGACCAGGTTGAAAAGCACTTCAGGGCAAGAACCGATTTCGCCCCGGTGAACTCGCGCACCTGTTGGATGATCTCCAGGTTTTTCAAAAGTTTCCTCTCATCAATCAGATAATAGGGACTGCTGGGAACGAGTTCTTGGGGTGCGCGCCGCTGAAAGAGCCGGTGGCCGGACCGGAGGGCGGGGAAATGAGAGCCGAAGCGACGGGCAAACCGCAACATCGGCGACGGCCGGGGAGTGGGCCCGGCGGGATCATGCTGGAAAATGGGGGATTTGCTCAGAATCATGGGACAATCCGTCGAGCGCGAAAATAGCTATCCACTCCGCTTCGCCAAGATATTTCGCGGGAAAATGCCAGCGTGTTCATACGGACATGATAGGTACGCTGCGAGATGGGAGTGAGGGATGGTTGAGGGAACTTCAGCAATCATTTGGCTTCCCTTGAAGGCTTGAATCGGTTACGCGGCGAACGACTCACGTCGCCCGGCTCCCCTGATATGTCCCCACTCGGAAAATTCACCCTGCGTCTCGTCATTTATGGGGCGGTCATCACTTATCTGGCCGGTGACCTTTGCGTGTTCAAGGGACCGCTGCGGCGCGGGATCGATCGCGCCATTCCCACCACTCTGGAGGGCCCCGCCAAAGCACAGTCCCAGGACATCGTCGCCCGCGTTTTCGATTACCCAATCACCCGCAGCCAACTCGACCGCGCGGTGCGCGAAGGCCTCTGGCTCGAAGGGAAATCCATGGAGGCGCTCACTCCGATAGATCGCAAAGCCGCGCTGGAATCCGCTCTCGATGCCTTGATAGATCACGAGTTGTTGCGCGTCAAAGCCGGGGATATCGCCGCGTCACTTCCTGTTAGCGACGAGCAAATCCACGAGCGGCTGGAGCGGTTCCGCACCCGCTTTGAATCGGCAGATGCCATGGCAAGCGCGATGCAATCCCAAGGCATCGCCAGCGCGCAGGACCTGCGCAAGCGCCTCGCCGCCCGCATCCAGCAGGAAAAATACCTCGCATCCGTAATCGACCCGCTCGCCCGCATCACCGATGACGAAGCGCGGCAATGGTTTGAGGAAAACCAGCAGCAACTCGCCATGCCCGAACGTGTCGAGGCCCGCCACATCTTCATCCCGACGCTCGATCACCCGCCTGACGTGGCGAAGGCGAAACTGGCGGCGGCCCTGGCTGATCTAACAGCAGGGGGCAAGGATTTCACCACCCTTGCCAAAGAAATCAGCGAAGATCCCGCCACCAAGGACCATGGTGGAGCGCTCGGATGGATGACGCGCGCGCGTCTGCCCGCCGATTTCGCCGCTGCGGTTTTTCCACTGGCCATCCACCAGCCGACGCTGGTCCGCACCCGTCTCGGCTGGCATCTCGTCGAAGTGACCGGCCGCAAGCCCGCCACGCCCCGGACATTCGATCAGGCGCAACCCGAAATCCTCGCCGCGCTCGAAGCTGTCAAACGCCGCCATGCGATCACCGAATTCCGCGCCGCCCTGCGCAAGTCCGCCGCCGCGAACATCCAGGTTTTCCAGGACATGACGTCCGAGTAAGGGCTGGCATGTTAGAAAAATCTAACGTTCGACCCGGAAGCCCGCGCGGTTTTCCACCGCAGGAATGATTTCGGTGTAATGATTCCTGATGTTGTGGGCGAGCGGGGACTCCACGATGATTTCGCGGATGAAGGATGCGACTTCATCCGGCTCACCCATGACCTCGAGTTCGACACTGCCATCGGGTAGGTTTTTCACTCCGCCGCAGACGTCGAAGCCGCGTGCCAGGTTTTTCACGGTATAGCGGAAGCCGACGCCCTGGACGCGGCCCTCAAAGATGACTCGTTTGGCGATCATGCGTGGTTCACATTCCTTTCCGGGATCATCCTCGCGGGGAATCTATCAGGCGATGGCGCGGGAGGAAAAGCCCGGGACTTCAGTGCCCCTTCCCCACCGGCTTTGCCTTGGGATTGGCGGGAACGTCGGAAGCGTCTTTCTTAAACGGGTTGGTTTCCAGCGCGGAGGATTTCACGCCGAACACCTGCTCCATGGTCTTGCCCGGAAGCAGGTTGTAAACGATCGGAGCGCTGCGGTTGCCTTGGGCGTCGTAAAGATAACAAATCCTCTGCACCGGCATTTCCTTGCCGGTGTTCGGATCGCGACGCGTGACGCGGGCGTCGAACATGCGCTCCTCGACGAGTTGCCCGTCCGCCTTGCGATAGCCGTAGCTGACTTTGTACAGCAACTGGTTCTGGCCGTCGAAAATCTTGCAGCCGATCGGGTTGGCGTTGGCGTCCATCCGGTAAACCGTGAGCATGGTCAGCACCCCGTTGGCGGAGTATTTCTTTTTGGTGAGCGTCCGGTCGTCGGGAGCGCGGGTGAACATCGTGCGCGACCCGTCCTCATGGCGCATCACCCGGACGTTCGGACCCGCCACTTCCATGAGGTCCTTGGCCGGCTCTTTCGCCTCGCAGACAACCGCCACCATCAGACCCGCGACGACGGAGAGGATTTTCCAAGTTGCCAGCGGCTTCATGCGAGACAAAGTAAGCGCACCGGGCGGACGCTGCAAGCCGCCAATTGCTCCGATGCTTTGGAAAACACGACGTGGCACGCTGGATCTCACCCGGCATGGACAGGTGATGGGGATCCTCAACCTCACGCCGGATTCATTTTCCGACGGCGGCCGCCATGCTCACATGGCAGCCGCGCTGCTTCACGCCCGCCGGATGATCGCCGAGGGCGCGGCCATCATCGATATGGGCGGCGAATCTACGCGCCCCGGTGCCTCCCCGGTTTCCACCGCCGATGAAATCTCACGCACCGTTCCCGTGGTCGCCGCGCTGCGGGCGGAGTGGGACGGATGGATCTCTATCGACACCACGAAGGCCGCCGTCGCGGCGGCCGCCCTTGCCGCCGGAGCGGACATTGTGAACGACGTGAGCGGCCTGCGTGCGGATCCCGGGATGCCGGGTGTCTGCGCCTCTAACACCTGCGGGGTGGTGGTCATGCACATGCAGGGTGAACCGCGGACCATGCAAACCGCGCCGCACTATCAGGATGTGGTGGCCGAAGTGCGCGCCTTCTTCGTCGAACGCATGGCGGCGCTCGGCAACGCCGGCCTCCATCCCGAAACGCTGTGCTTCGATCCGGGTATCGGATTCGGCAAATCCCCCGATCACAATCTGGCGCTGCTGCGCTCGTTAGATCGGCTCAGCCCGCCGGGCCGGCCATTGATGCTCGGGGTGTCCCGGAAATCATGCATCGGCCAACTCATCGGAGCGGACGTCCCCCCCGCCCTGCGCGACACGCCGACGGCTGTGATCACCGCGCAGGCGCGCCGCATGGGCGTCATGCTCCACCGGGTGCATGCGGTGCGCCCGAACGTGCACGCCATCCGTCTAACAGAGGCGCTGCTAGGGGACATGGTCTAGGAGGATAGCCGTCCCGCCCAATACCGTTCAATTAAGCAGGAAGAGAAGAGGGTTTTAACCGCCGATGAACGCAGATAGACGCAGATGAAGAGAGATTTTTGATTTTATCTGCGTTCATCTGCGTCCATCTGCGGTTCGAATTTCTGAATTGAACAGGATTGGGCGTCCCGCCTGTCCTCCACTGCCGTGGTCTTCAACTGACCACTCGTTCCATCCCTATGCCACTAGCCCGGCACGGAAAAACTGCGAATTTTTTTGTCCTGTTTTTCCCGCGATGTTCCCATGATCCTACAGGACATGGAAACGTCAGCCGCATCCGATTCCGAACTGCTCGCCGCTTGGGTCGCGCATCGCCGAGAATCGGCATTTGGTTCCCTTGTCGCCCGCTACGCCACACTGGTCCACATGGCGGCGAAACGGACCTGTGGCGATGACAGCCTGGCAGCGGACGCCTCGCAACTCGTCTTCATCCAGCTTGCCCAAAAAGCGCAATCGCTCACCACGCACCCGACACTCGCCGGCTGGCTGCACGTCACGGCCGTCATGAAAACGCGGGATCTGATCGATAAAGCGCAGCGCGAATCGCGCAAACGCAGCCATTTCAGCGCCGCCATGGAAACCCGCACGCATTCCCAAACCACTGACGCATGGTTGGAAATCCAGCCAGTGCTTGACGACGCGCTCGCAGCGCTTTCCGACAAGGACCGCGAGGCCCTGTTGCTGCGTTTCTATCGATCCCTCAGCATCCGCGAAATCGCCGAAACCCTCGGCATCGCCACCGCCGCCGCGCAAAAACGCATCGACCGTGCCACGGAACGGCTGCGCGGGAAACTCACCCGCCGTGGCTGCCAGGTCGGCGGTTCGCTCTCCGCCGCGCTGCTCGCCGGCTTCGCAGCCGATGCGCAGGCCGCGGCACTCCCGGTTTCCCTGCTCGCCTCCAAGGCGATCGCAGCGGGGGCCGTCAGCTCCTTCAGCCTGACGGCCATCATCACCTCCATTGCCACTCTCATGAAATCCACCGCATCGATCCCGCCTCTCATCGCTTTGCTTGTCGCCGGTGTCTGGACCGGCACAAAGTATCAGTCTCTCTCAGCCATGGAAGCGAGGAACGGCGTCTTGCTAGAAAAAATCGCCGCCGCGCGCTCCCCCATGAGTGCGATACCTGTCAAACTCACAAAAGATGACGGGCCGATCGATTGGCAGAAGCTTGCCGCCGAGGAAGGTGACGGACCGGAGACGCGGCGTTTCAAGGATCGGCTGAAATCCATGACCCGGGAGGAAATGATAACTGCCCTCGACCGGATAGCCGGGCTTGATTGCTCCAAGGATCGCCGGAGTTCGCTGGAATCATCCGTGGCAGGCTCGCTGATGCAGGTGGATCCCGAGTGGGTATTGAACCACTTCGCGGAATGGCTGCGGGACGACTCGGACCAGCAGCGGTTGCAGCTTGTGGGGGCCTTTGGAATCTGGGCGGGGCGGGATTTGGGAAAAGCCACCGCATGGTTTGATAGACAAATCGCCGCTGGAGCCTTTGATGGCAAAGCGCTTGACCAGAGGCGTGGCTCCAGCACTCGCTACTCCTTCGAGGCTGTGTTGAGCCTCCGCCGGACGGCGTATTGGGGCGATGCCTCAAAATGATAGAACCGAGGTGATGGATTGTTTAGCCTGGCGACTTCGCAGTCAAGGGCTCGACGGACGGAACCACATGGCATTTGCCGGCCTGGTCCGCAGCCACATCCCCGCGGAGCAACAGGTGGCGGTTCTTTTCCAGGCAGCCCCCTATTTCCGGAACTTGGAGGACTATCCGGTGTTCTCCGCATATTTGGAAAAGCTTGAGGCGACACCTGCGGAAAGAATTGCCTGCACCGAGAAATTCGCCGGCGCCAATATCAACCGGATCTCAAATTATCGGAAAGTGAACCGGCAGGATATCGATGCCATCCGCAGTTGGTTCCGGGAAATCGCGCCGGAAGGCGTGGATTCCAGCAACGGCAGGGTCCTGACCGAAGCCATGAGCAACCGGGTTACTTCCATGCGCCTGGCACAAGCATCTGAAATCGCCTTGGAGCTGCTGGAGACAGGGGCAACCGATGAGGTACTGGCAACCCTGTTGGAGACCGCCAAACTCGACAAGCCTGAGGTGAAGTTGGCGCTGGAACTGAGCAGCAGGATCCAGGACGAAACGCGCCGGGCGGCCATCGTAAAACATCTCGAAACCCTCACGTTCCGATGAAAATTTCCATAGGGATTTCAGCCATGATCCTCGCGATCGCCGCCGTCATTGGATGGTGGCTCGATACCAGGCTCACCGACGCTCGCGCCGTCGGGGAAAAGCTGAGCACCAAGTTGGAGGGATCGGGGATGAACTCTGGTGATAACCGTGGCACGGACAGGAATCGACCAACTCGCACGGAACGCGCTCAGGAAGCCAAGCGACTCGCGGTCGCCTACATCGCGCTTCCGAGGTCCAGGCAACGGATCGTCATTCCTTCGGTCGAACATATCACCGACGTCGAGCAAAAGATCGCGGCACTCGACAGTTCCCGGTTGAAGATCTTCGTCGCCGATGTCCTCGCATCCATGGAACTCGACGCAATGATCGTGTCCGAGCGGGTGAATAAATTGCTCGGGAATCTGGCGAGAAATGATCCGAGAGCTGCGCTGGATTTGTTCACGAAGCACGCTTCGGTCTGCAGGAAAGACATGGATTGCGGTGTCGTTTCCACCGCCTTGGAAGCTTGGGCGAAGGAGGATCCCGTCGCGGCGGCGGCGTGGATCAAGGAAAACGCCGGGGAGTTTCCAGAGGCGCTTTCAACGCAATCACTTCAAAATGTGTTCTACACGACGGCACAGAAAGATCCACGAATGGCTTTCACGTTGCTCGCCACACTCGGACTGAATTACTCCAATACTCACAGTGCACTGCATACCATCGTGACTTCTGCGGCGACAGATGAACAACGAAACATCACCCTCGCCGCACTCCGCGAGTTTCGGGATGCTAACCAAAGTGATAAAGAAGTCCGTCAGGCTGCGGAGCAAATGGTCGGCTATTTTTCATGGGGATTTAAACAGGATGTTTTCAAGACCGCCACCGAGTGGATCGCCAGCGCCAATTTGAGTTCGAACGAACTTGATAGTTTCTGTGGCAGCCTAACAAGAAACTATCGCGGCGACGAATCCGCCCAATGGATCGAGTGGATGGGTGCAACCTTCCCTCCTGGCAAGGGCGATAGGCGCATCATGGCTATGATCAGCAGATGGACGGAGCGAGACTACGAAGCCGCAGGAAAATGGCTGGATTCCGCTCCCGAGGGGCCTGTCAAGAATGCCGCCATCAGTGGCTACGCGCTGACCGTTTTCAAACACGATCCGGAAACCGCCATGCAGTGGATCATGACCCTGCCGCCAGGCAACGACCGGGACCACACGCTCAAAACCATCCACCTCAACTGGCCGAAAGGCGACAGTGAGGGCGCGGCGTCCTTTGCCAAGGAACATGGTATCAAATGAAGGGATTCGCCACCCGCATTGCCGTCGTCGAGCAGGTCGCCGCTGCGGTTATGGGCATTGGGACTTCGGCACTCCCCTCAGATGCATGCTTCTTGTCTCCGAGGTCGAGGCCGATAGTGACAGATGGGAATTTCGGTTTCATAACAATGAGAAGGTATCACTGGGATCAAGTCCCGCCGCCTCCTGCCTTCTCATCTAATCTTGTTCTGCTCTTATGGTATTTGGGCCATTAGTCTGAGTGTGAGATAGTTCAAGGGCGTTGCCACCACCGCCTATTCTTGATTATGTTTGATCCATGTCACCGTCATATATCCGATGATCGGCAACGCTAGAAAATAGATTGGAAGCATTTCCGGGTGAAGACTAAAGGCTGCGGCTTTCCATGTAATCAACCCGCTCTCCTGTGCGCGACAGATCACGATGTTCCGAATCTCAAAATATCCCCAAACTGGGATAGCTAGCGAAGTGATAGCTGCATAAAGTAAGATTCTGTGCATTAGATCAATTTCGCCACCCCATTTGAATATTGCGTATAGACCCAAGATTCCGGTTACGACAATAGATCGTATTAACCTCACTGCAGGAGTGGGACCGCCCATTTGAATATTGCGTATAGACCCAAGATTCCGGTTACGACAATAGATCGTATTAACCTCACTGCAGGAGTGGGACCGATCTGGCGATCTCCGTCTGTTATCTTCCTCTTCATTTTTTTCTTTTGCCAAACTTTTTTATCGATAATCCGAAAAATTATTTCGGACCAATCTGCAACGTGCGGTCTCCCTTCTTAATGAATTCCCCAATCCCGGCGCGCGCCTTGCCGGGAAGGGAATTTACCCATTGACCGGCTTGCTTGGGATCGTATTGAGCCCAGACGGATGCGACGTTCCCCAGCGCCCAGGTTTTCGCGTCACCGTCGGGCAAGTCTTGGACCCACTGGCTGGCGGCGCTCGGATCGGTCTTGACCCAATTCACCGCAAACTCACACACCTGTCTGGTCCGATCCATGGTCATGCCGGCCCAGCCATTGTTAGATGGATCCGGCCGGGCGATGGCATAGCGGATGACGTCCGCCATCAGCGCGGTATCGTAGTTCAGGGAGAAACTGTGGAACCCGAGCAAGGCTTTGGCGATCCGCAGTTTACGATCATCGGACAGCGCGCTGAATTGTCCGCTCAGACCGGCAAGTTGTTGCTGGTCCCACTGGTCCGGCGCGGATAGACATTTGTGGAAATCAGCGGTATCCGGATCCAGCGTGCTGATTTTCTCCAACCACTCCGCGGGTGTGTCCACCACCACCGGTGCCTCCGCCTGCTGGCGGGCGATGGAATCCAGCACGCTGCGGGCATATTCGCGGTCCGCAGCGGAATCTAGCAATTCGACCAACGACTCCGCCTGCCCAGGATTTGCCCGAATCAACGCGATCTGGACCACAGGATTGTGACGGTTGTCGGCCAAATCCAGGCTGTCCATCAACTCAAACGCCAATTGCGGACGCGTGGCTGCCAGCAGCGACAGGGCGGCGCCGCGGATTTGATTTGTCTGCTCGACCGTAAACCCCATGCCCGGCAGATCCGCACCGCACCATTTCTCAGGGTCCGAATCCCCGATGATGGTATAGGCGCACGTGGCGACTTCTTTCCGCCAGTGGGGCGGCAGGTTCGCCAATTCGCCTAACATTCTGTCGCCGATTCCATCCGGATGATTGAGCACATAACTGAAGAGTTCCTCGCCGTCCGGACGTTGCCAAAGCTTGCGCAGTTCCTCCGGAAACGAGGTCAACATCCGCTGCCCGATCAAGGCAACCTCCGCCGTGGTTCGCAGCGACTTGGGCACAGAATCGAGCGCGGCCTCCAGCGCCTCCGGAGCGCTGCGGGCTAACTGTTGGAAAAGCTTCTCGTAGGCTCCCGGATACATGAGCGATTGAATTTTGGGAAACTCCGCAGTTGTCATTTCCAGGAAACCTTCAAGCGCCAGCGCGGGATGGGTCTTCGCGATATCGGCCAATGCCTCCAACTCCAGGGCGTGATCCGGGTGGTTCTTGAAATACCCGAGCACCCGCTGCGGTTCGTCATCCACCCATGACGCCAGGACCTCGGATGCCTTGCCGGGATGTCTTTTGCTACACCATTGCAAGTATGCCGTGGAATCCCCGGCCAGCCACCTCCGCTCGAGGATTCTGGTGAAAACGGTCAGGTCCGAGCCATCCCGCAGATTGTACCAACCGCCATCGAGCCACGCCCTTATCTCGGATTCCGCTAGACCCTCCGCCAGCGCAACGGTGGCAAGCGTGCGCTCCGCCGCGGACCCGGCCGCCCGGACCGTCGCCATCCGGTCGCTAACCGAAGCGGGCGGCCCGGGAATTCTAACCACCCTGGAGGAATGATGTGCCGCCCCTGCCGGAAACCCTGCGCCGCCAACCGCATCCGGCACGCCACTAAATGCCTCCGCCCACTTCCACCCAACCACGGACATCACCAGAAAACCGACGATGCCGGCCGCCCAGACGACATGTTTGTTAGATCCGGGGTTCATGGTTCATGGTTCACGGTCCGAACGGTTCGGTGTCGCGGTGGAGTTGCAACTTCTTGTTAGGGGAAAGGTTGGTGGATTCGAGCCATTGGAGGGCATCTTCGGGTGCGTCTTCCCGCCACGCCCGGAGGAAGGATTCGAGGTGGCGGGTTTGCGACGTTTCACTGCTCATGACCCATTCGGTGGCTGCCGCATATTGCTTCTTGTACTGAAGTCTGC
>JAPLUJ010000184.1:15203-15992 GCA_026397695.1 Verrucomicrobiota bacterium
GGTTCACCCAGTCCGCGAAAACTATCAGATCCTCCTGAGCCCATCGTTGTGTGATCATAGAAAAGCCGATGATGCCGTCGTTGGAAACGCCGCCCTGGGAGATCGCCAAGGCTATCATTTCCTCCGGTTTGCTGACAACCAACTGGTCAACCAATTGGTAAACTCCCGTGGCGAACGAGCCTCGGGACACGGTGCCGTCAGGCAAGCGCAGTTCGGGGCTGCGGTAGATCGGAACCAGCAGTTTCACCATTTCGATGGCTGCGGCCGGGTCACTGTGGATGAGACTCAGGCCCACGGCAGCCAGTCGTTCGGCGGCGATTCGGGGTGCTGTCTCCGCTTTGGCTTGTTCGATAGCCAATTGCGGGTTGGTCTTGAGCAGATTGTCAAACAGGGCGGCCTCCATCCTGCGCTTGAACTCGCCGGCCGACGTCTGGCGCGCGATGTCCGCGAGTGCCTCGGGCTGCCATTCACCCATGGTCTTGGCGAAATAGTCCATCGCCCACTCGTGAAGTTGAAAACACTGCTTGAGCGCCATCCGGTTTTGCCGGAACCACGCGTATGCCGACCAAGGATCCTTGCGGATCAAGGTCCCTAACATCTTCTGGTTGATCCGCTGGTGGTTCGTCCTCAAGAATTCCAGCGCCTCCAAGGGATTCGCATCATCGCTCCAGTTCGTCCCCTTGAGGAGGGCGGCTCTAACAGACTCAGGGAACAGCTCGAAATGGACGCGCAGCCACTCGGGATGATATTTCCCGATCGCGCGGGCCACCAGCGTCAGACATTCCGGAT
>JAPLUJ010000050.1 GCA_026397695.1 Verrucomicrobiota bacterium
CGTGAATCCACGGATCCTGACATCGACCGGGATTTTGCTACAGCCATCCGCACGTTCAGGGGTGTGGATTCCGATGGCAATCCCATACCGGGCATGCCGCGACGGCAGGTCCTGCTGGCATGCGGGCGCAAGACCTTCAATCTAACTGGATTCGGGGGTGAACAACTGATCCCCCCCACCGGCATGCTGCTGGATGCGGCGGACGACTTTGGCATTGTCGCGGTGGATGACGAAGAATTCCTCATCCGGAAGCTGGTCACCGGCAGTCAGGATGAACCGTCGCTCATCTGGAAGATAGCCCAAGCCGTCGGCGCGGATCTGGATGAATCCCGTCGTCTCGAGCCCCGTTGGATCAACTTCGCGGGTCCCCCGCCGGATTCAGCCGACCCGACATCCACCGGTCCCTTCCAGTCATGCCCTTTAGACAGTGTGTTGCTCGGCGGTTTCAATGCGGACTTCTTCCGCGACAAGATCGTGATGATCGGCGGTGAACCCGGCATTGTCGGCGAGGCCCTCGGCAAGGATTTGTTTTCCACTCCTTACCATCGTTTCCAAATCGGCGGGAAACTGCCATTGATGAGCGGCGTCGAAGTCCAAGCCAATGGCCTGGAAAATCTGTTGCACAAGAATTGGCTCACCCGTTCAAGCCGCGAATTCGACCTCGGCTTGATCCTCATCGCGGGAATTCTAACAGGAGTTGGTCTCGTCTTCATCCGCCCCGTCCGCGCCATCATCGCGGCCGTCGTGCTAATTCTAACATGCGGGTTGGCGGGGGTTTTCGCCATGCGCTTCGGCAGGATTTGGTTTCCGTGGAGTGTGGTTGCCTTCCTGCAAATCCCCGTCGCGCTCGTCTGGGGCATTGCCGCCCGTTCCTATATCGAACGGTTCTTCCGCATCAAGCTCACCGCCGAGCAGGTGATCATTCGCACGGCTTTCGCCAAATACCTGTCGCCACAGATGTTGGACCGGCTCACTGCGGAAGGATTCAACACCAATCTGGGCGGCGAAAAAATCCAGGCGGCGATGATGTTCACCGACATTGAAGCGTTCACCGACATGTGTGAACGGGTGCGCGATCCGCAACGCATCGTCGAAACCCTCAACCATTACTTCGAACGCACCACCGGCAGCATCTTCGATCACGACGGCGTAATCATCAAGTTCATCGGTGATGCGATCTTCGCCGCCTGGGGCGCACCACTGGCCGATCCCGCCGCCCCCGCCAAAGCGGTGCGTGCCGCGTGGAAACTTTTTGAAAGCAACAAACTGGCGGTGGCCGGCGAGGAATTGAAAACCCGCATCGGGTTGCACTTCGGCGAGGTGGTGGCGGGCAACATCGGCAGCACCCGCCGGGTGGACTATACCTTGATCGGGGATGCGGTGAATTTGGCGTCCCGCTTGGAAGGACTCAACAAGTTGTTTGGTACCCATATCCTCATGAGCGATGCCATCCACGCCTGCCTCGATGACGAGTTCCACACCCGCCGCGTGGGCAAATTCCGCGTCAAGGGACGTCAGGAAGTCACGGTGGTCCACGAACTGTTAGGCCGCGCCCGCGAGATGCCCGAACCCGCATGGATAGCACCCTACCACCACGCCCTCGACGCCCTCGACGCCAACCTCATCCCCAAGGCTCTCGAGCTGTTTGCCGCCGTCAGCACCCTGCGCGGCCCGTCCGGCGACGGCCCGTCGCGCTTCTTCATCGAGCGCCTCAAGTCCGCCGATCACCCGCGCGACGGCATCGTCGAAATCAAGGAGAAGTAGCGTCATCACCGGGCGCTTGCGTGGCGTCCGGCAATCGTTGCAATGGCGGTGTCCATGCTCGCCGGCAAGCACCCGCAAGTTGGCGATTACCGGCTGTCATCCCTGCGCCAAAAAAAAATCAGCGGAAATTGCTTGGCAGGCCACGCGGATCTGATAATGCAACCGGAGACAAGACGTCTGAACGAGAAGTCACTTCCATTGCCAAGCACCCCAACCCCCATGTTAGCATGAACCAGCCACCCACTCCCGTCACCGAACTTCCGGCCATTGGTTTCCTGGCGGAAGTTTCACTCGAGCACCGCGCATTTCTGGCGTGCTTTGGAAAATTCCTCCGCCCACAAAACGGCGATATGCTCATCAAAGAAGGAGAGCCCCAGGATTCGCTTTACGTCATTATCTCGGGCATCCAGCACATTGTGTATTCCGTAGCCGGGCGCCAAGTGCTCGTGGCCGCCCTCGGCGAGGGCGATTCCATGGGGGAAATCAATCTGTTTGACCCGGACAAAGCGAGCGCTACGGCGATTACCAATGGCCCCGGGTTTGTGTGGTCGCTCTCCCGCGAAGAATTGAGTGGCTTTCTGGAAGCGGATCCGATCGCCGGCGTGTGCATTCTGCGCAGTTTGCTGCGCCAGGTCTCCAAGCGCATGCGCAGCATGAACGACAAACTCGCCTCGGCCGAGGTCAGGGCATCGTTTTATAACTCCTGGACCTCCGACGCGCTGTGAGTTGGTTCGTTCAACAAGGGCCACTCGCCCTGTTTGCCGGCTTCGTGGTGATGCACGCACTAGCGGATTTCCCGTTGCAGGGAAGCTACCTCGCCCGGCAGAAATCCCGCAAACTTGCGGACAGCCGCAGTGATTGGATCATCGCGCTGAGCGCACACAGCATCATTCATGCGGGCGGGGTCTGGCTGGTTTCTGGTTCACTGGCATTCGCCGCCGCCGAGCTGATTCTCCATAGCATGATTGATCTGGGAAAAGGCGCAGAGAAATACGGACCCGCCCCGGATCAAATCCTGCATTTGACCTGCAAGCTGGCCTACGTGTGGTTGCTCATGTTGTTAGTGCCTGAGGCGGGAAACCATGGCGTAGATGATCAGGGCTAACAGGACCAGTCCGATGCCGAAGAAGACGAAGCCGATCGGGCGGGCGATGGTCTTCCAGCGTTCCCATTCGTCACGGACGCGGTATTGATCGAGACGGCCTTCGGCGACCAGGCGGTCATACCAGCGTTGGCGTTCGTGCAGCATTTCGGTTTTCGAGATGCGGCCGGAGAAGATGACGTTGTCCATCGGGAACTTCTCCAGGCGGAAATGGGTGTTGAAGAAGTGGATGGTGAAGATGAAGCCCGCGGCTAACAACGCTTCGTCGGAGTGAATGATCAATGCGATGTTGATCACCCATCCGGGCATGAACGAGGTGAAGAACTGCGGGAACCACATCACCATGCCGGACAAGCCGATGGCGAACACCCCCCAAAACACCGCGAAGTAATCGAATTTTTCCCAATACGTCCAGCGGTCGAACGGCGGTTTGGGTCCCTTGCCGAAGAACCATTTTTGATGGGCGACGAACTCGTGCCAGTCCTGCAGGCCGGGCACCATGGAATCCGGGCCGAAGATGGCGCCCCACAGACGTTTGAGATCCCATTTGCCGGTTTCGGGATTGCGGATGGCGCCACGGTTGGTCCAGGATGACTTGATCAGGGCGATCAGGTGAAGGGCGAAGTAGAGGAAGGTGATCAAGGCGCCGAAGCGGTGGAGTGCGCGGGCGGTCTGGGCGCCGCCGATGAGATGGAACAAGGCTTGCGCCCAATCGGTATAATAGAACTTGAGCGGCATCCCCGTGATGACTAACAGCAGGAAGCTGGTGACCACCAGGAAGTGCAGGAAACGGTCAAAGGGCGTGAAGCGCGTGAACCACTCGTCATCGCGCTGGATCTCGTATTTGGTTTCGCGATAGGTCTTCGAATCATGCCGATAGATCCACGCCGAGCGGGCGAGCCACAGCAAGGTGTGGCCGCCAAAGAAGGCGAACACCCCCAGCAACAGGCTGGTCATGAGCACAAACGTGAGGTGCAGTGCCGGGTATTTATTGCCGTCCAGCGGATTGGCGTGCGGGGCGTATTGGGTGAAGCCGACGGTGGCACCCGCATGGCATTTTTGGCAGGTCTTGAGGCGGTTGTCTGGATGCACGGTGGATTTCGGATCGTCCGTTCTCTGCACCCCGTGGCTACCGTGGCAGTCGAAACATTTTGCCGTGTAAGCGTAGCCCAGCGTGTTCACCTCGCCCTTTTTCAGCAACTTGCCGTGCACGCTTTTGTTATATTTTTCCTCGATGCCGAGGTGGCACTTGCCACAGGTGGCGGCCATGTTCGCCTTGTTGATCGGCGAGCTGCGGTCGACGCTGCGTTTGATATCATGGACGCCATGGCAGTCGTTGCACGAGGGTGCCACCACTAGTCCCATGTTCTGAACGCCGCGGCCATGCATGCTGTCGCGGTATTGGGCGGCGACATCAGGGAAGCGCATGCGGTATTCGGCGTTGATGCCCTTGTTGTCATGGCATTTCGCGCAGGTGCGGGCCAGGTTCAACTTGAACACCGGGGAGTTCAGGTTTTTGGGTGAAAGCATGTCGTGCGTGCCATGGCAACTCGTGCATGAGGCGGCACCGGAAGAACCCATCGTGCGGCTGACCCCATGAATGCTGGTGGCGTAAATGTCCGCTTGTTCCTTGTGACAGGATGCGCAATCCACCGGCTTGGCCGCCTTCTCGTCGTCCGGATGTTTTTCCGTTAGGTCAGTGTGACACTCGGCGCAGTTGGTCTTGGCATGCACGTTGGGGATCAAATCCTTTTTGGCAGTGGCAGTCGCGGTTTCGGCCGCAACCGCAGCGGCGGGCCAAGCTAACAAGCATAAGGTGCCGAGCAAGCGGCTTGTAATGCTGAGTGGAATGCGCATGGGATGGAATGAATGGAATGGAATGAATGAACCGCATGCGGAAGGTTGCGGGCCGATGATGCGAATCGATTCGTTTCGCTTCAAGGCCGGACACGCTGAGGAATTCCGCTCTCACTGGCAAGGTCGGAACATCCGCAACGTTCGAAAGCGCGAATGATGCGCACTGTATGCAAAATGATGCGCACCCGCCGCTAATATCGGTAAATCCATGGCAGTTCGCGCTTGTGGGAGGACGCGGATGGCCCAAGCTGGCCTGGTGGAACCTGTTAGCGCCGCATGCGGCAGTTGGTGAGATGGACCCGGATGAGGGCGTGTCATTGCCAACGGCGGGCCGGTTTCAGGTGATATTATCCAACTTCATGAAACCACACATCCTGCTATTGTCCGCCATCGTCCTGTTGCCCTGCATGGCGCGGACCACCGACGAGAAGATTGCGAACGACAAGTGTCTGGAGTGTCACAGCGACAAGGATCTAACAAAAGAGCTGCCGGACGGCAAGAAGGTTTCGATGTTTACGGATGAGGCGAAGCAGAAGGCATCGGTTCACGGCAAAAACCAGTGTGCCGACTGTCACAAGGACCTGACTGCGGATCACCCGGACGACGAGAAGGCGGCCAAGCCGGTGGATTGTGCCTCATGCCATGAGAAGCAATCGAAAAGCTTTGGTGCCAGCGTGCACGGGATCGCTTTGCATAACGGCAACGATACGGTGGCGAACTGCAAGGATTGCCAGTCAAGACCTGCGGGCAGTGTCACGGCCAGGAGGCGGACGACGTGACCGCGAGCGTTCACGGCCAGGCTATACTCAAGGGCAAAGGCGAGGCGGCGACCTGTATCGATTGCCACGCCGAACACCAGATCGTCGGGCTCAGGAACCCCGCGGCGTCGTTCCAAACGGCGGAGGCATGCAGCAAGTGCCATGTGAGTGAACGGATCAACAGCCGCTTCGGAATGCCCAATGACCGGGTGAAGACGTTTTTCGAGAGTTACCACGGGTTGGCGGCGACCGGTGGCTCGACCACGGCGGCGAACTGCGCGAGTTGCCACGGGTATCACAAGATTTTGCGTTCGAGCGATCCAGACTCGATGATTCATCCCACGCATCTGATGGAAACCTGCGGCAAGTGCCATCCGGGAGCGAGTGCGAGCTTTGTCGGCGGCAAAATCCATGTCGATGCAAACCACAGCGAGGAAATTGGCATGGTGGTTAACCGCTGGGTGAAGAAAATATATATCATCATGATCGTGCTGACGGTTGTTATGTTAGGTCTGCACAACGGCGTGGCGTGGTGGCGCAAGGTGGTGGCGCGGCGGCGGGCGAATGGCGAGATGGTGATGCGGATGGACCGCGGGCAGCGGATGCAGCACTTCGTGTTGATGTCGAGTTTTGTGGTATTGGCGGTCACGGGCTTTGCGCTCAAGTTCCCTAACACCTGGTTCGCGCACTTGATGGGTAGCGAGGAAATCCGCAGGTGGACCCACCGCATCGCCGGACTGGTGCTGATCGCCGGCGGCATCTATCATATTTGTTATGTCATATTCACCGCCACGGGCCGCAAGCTGGTGGGCGATTTGTGGCCGCGCTGGCGTGACGCGCGCGACGTGGTGACCAACGTGAACCATCTGGCGTTTGGCAAGCCGAAGGCGCGGTTCGGGCGTTTCGGCTATCCGGAAAAAATCGAATACTGGGCGGTGGTGCGGGGCACCGTGGTGATGGGCGTGACCGGCGTTGCGATCTGGTGCAAGATCGACGTCACCCGCTGGTTGCCGCGCTGGATCGTCGAGGTGGCCATCACCATCCATTACTACGAGGCGATCCTCGCCTGCCTCGCCATCATCATCTGGCATTTCTATCACGTCATGTTCGATCCGGATGTCTATCCGATGAACTGGGCCTGGCTCGACGGCAAGGTGTCCAAAAAATGGCACGATGAGGAGCACCCGTTGGAGGCGGAAACGGAGGCGGAGCGCGAGTCTCCAGACTTGCCAGGGAAAGAGTCGTAATACCAGCCGGCCTATTCCGCGACCATGGAATCCGCGTCACCATGATCTCCCTTTGAAAACCCTCCAGTCCATAGCCAGCGCCACCCCCATGTCCTACACTCCCCCATTCAGCACGGCCGTGACCGCATGGCTTCACAACATCAAGGAAACCGCAACCCACAAAACCACCCCTAACAAATCCGCCAAACCTTACAGCAAGTTCCTCGCCTACTGCATCGAACCCCACCGCTCGACCTATTACCCCCCGCGCGACGAGGAGGGGAAACTGCACCTCACCATGCGGGTGGGCAACCGCAGCAAATCCAGTTATTCCATCGAAACCAACACCGTAGCCGCCGATCCCGCACGTCCCACCAAATACATGGCCACCGAGGATTTGCCGATTTGTGCCAAGTTCCACCAGCGGGTCCGCAAGCATCGTCTGCGCGGTGGCAGCATCCCCCTTGAGGGCGACGGTTGGGACGACATCCTCACTCCGGCTCTCGCCACCGGACGCTTGTATTACGGCTTCTTCAACCCACGGAATTTTTCCTCCTCCAACTACACACAACTCACCGAAGGCCCACCACTGACCATCGAGGCGGCTTGGGAACTGCTTCCCGATGGCGGCGCACGTCCCATCCTCAAACTCCCATCACCCAATATACGCATCATCCCGACCGAACCATTCTGTTATCTGGATCCTGAAAATTTCCTGTTCGGCAGCCTCCAAAGCCACTTGCCCGCCAGAATGCTCAAAACCTGGGCCGGCGGACCCGTCATCCAGCCTGCCGGCATCGCCACTATCAGGCGCGAAATCGCCAATCTTTTCCCCGAAAAACTGCTCCCTCTTCCCGCGGAAAAACCCGTGAAGCTTCTAACCGACATCACCCCCGTTCCCTGCCTGCACATCACCGAGGTGTTAGCCGGCGTCTTCCTCAAACGCCACATCGGCGGCCTGCTGAAATTCCACTATCCCGGCAGACCGCCACTCTTCCCGCTCGCGCCTAACGTGCCACCGCAAATCTCTTGGATCGAGGGCGAAACACGCTTCGTCCTCCAGCGCGATTGCCAGGCGGAAAACGACTTCGCCGCAGAAATAGTCAGCGGCGGCCTGATACCGTTAGAACAATTTTTCCAAGTTTACGAACTCAACGACAAGAACCGCCACTCCGTCGTCCTCAATACCCCCAAGGCCACCGCCGCCGATTGGTTGGAATTCCTTGCCAGCCCTCATATCGAGTCCCTTAAAGCCAAGGGATGGATCATCGAAACCGACCCCAAACTCGGCCTCACCATCCACGACATCCGCGACTTTTTCCCCGCCATCGAAGCGGATCCCGACCACGGCATCGATTGGTTCCGCTTCGATGTCACCGGCGAGTTCGACGGCAAGCGCGTCAGCCTGATCCCGCACATCGCCCGCGCCATCGCCGAGGATTGGCACCTGCGCTATCAGAATCCCGACGACATCCCAGCAACCCTGCTACTGCCCTGCGACAAACCCGAGGACGGCCACATCCGCTTTCCCGCCAACCGCTTCCTCGACATGCTCGAGCAAGTCCGCCACTTGTTCCATGGCATGGCTCATGGCGGCGGCCCGCTCCGCCTCGACCGCCTCGGCGCTGCCGGCATGGCCGACGCGCTCGCCCTCAACTCCTCGGAAACCACCCGCTCGCTGGCCGCGCTCGGCCACAACCTGCGCAACATCCAAGGCCTGCCAGCCGCCGCAGTTCCAACCACCATTCTAGCGGAACTGCGCAACTATCAGATCGACGGTTTCCGCTGGCTCCAGTTTCTGGCCCATCACGGCCTGCACGGCATCCTCGCCGATGACATGGGCCTCGGCAAAACCGTCCAGACCCTCGCCCACCTCGCCGCCCAACACGCACAATCCCCCGCCCATCCCTCGCTGGTCATCGCACCCACCTCGGTCGTCCCTAACTGGGCCGAGGAAACCGCGAAATTCGCTCCCCACCTCAAGGTGCTCGTGCTCCACGGCAGCGACCGCGCGGACAACTTCGCGCAAATCCCCGCCGTGGACATCGTGCTCACTTCCTATCCCTTGCTGGTACGCGACTTCGACGCACTCGCGAAATATCATTGGCATACGCTGGTGCTCGACGAGGCTCAGTATATCAAAAACCCCAAGGCTCTAACTGCCATGGCAGCCTGCAAACTCCGGGCCGCCCATCGCATCTGCCTGTCCGGCACGCCGCTGGAAAACCACCTCGGCGAACTCTGGAGCCTGCTGCGTTTCCTCATGCCCGGCTTCCTCGCCGACGAAAAAACCTTCAATACATTCTTCCGCAAACCCATCGAACGCGAGCACTCCCGCGACACGCAGAGCGCCCTCAACCGCCGCGTTTCGCCGCTCATTCTGCGCCGCACCAAGGACCAGGTCGCCACCGAACTCCCGGCCAAAACCACCCTCATCCACGGCATCGACCTCCACCCGAAACAAACCGATCTCTATGAATCGGTACGCGCCGCCATGGACCAGCGCGTCCGCGAGGCCATCACCGCCAAGGGCCTCGCCCAATCCCATATCATCGTGCTCGACGCCCTGCTCAAGCTGCGCCAGATCTGCTGCCACCCGCAACTTCTCAAATCCGAGGCCGCCCAACGCTGCCTCGACTCCGCCAAGCTCGACTATCTTACCCAGGAACTTCTGCCCACCCTGCTCGAAGAAGGCCGCCGCATCCTGCTCTTCTCCCAGTTCACCTCGATGCTCGCCCTGATAGAAGAACACCTCATCCTCGAAGATATACCTTTACTCAAACTCACCGGCCAATCCAAGGACCGCGCATCCCTGGTCAAAAATTTCCAGGCGGGCGAATTCCCCATTTTCCTCATCTCGCTCAAGGCCGGCGGCACCGGCCTCAATCTAACCGCCGCGGACACCGTCATCCACTACGACCCCTGGTGGAACCCCGCCGCCGAAAACCAAGCCACCGACCGCGCCCACCGCATCGGCCAGACCAAGCCGGTTTTCGTCCACAAACTCGTCTGCCGCGGCACCATCGAAGACCGCATCCTCGACCTCCAAAAACATAAGTCCGCCCTCGTCGAAGCACTGCTCTCCGAAGACACCACCAAACTCAAAATCGACGCCGAAACCCTCTCCCACCTGCTCGCGCCGCTGGGCTGAAGCTTGCTTTTCCTTCCCTTCGCCCGAAATGAGCAATAGACTTGCGGCTCAAAGGTGAGCACGCGAACCCAAAACGAAAAGAAATTCGCCCGGTGGGAGGACTTGTCAGGCAGCAGACGGCTTTATTGTCTGGAGGTGACAGGACGGCATGGCTGGATGGCCCGCTATTTGAAAGAAGTGGATGCGGACGAAACAACGCTGCGGTTTTGGCAGGAGATTTATGATGGCACCCACCAACTCGTCGAAATCCACCATAAATTTCCGGTGGATCAAGGCCACCAGAAAGTGTAGGGTTTCCTTATGAAGATTACGAAAACAATCGTGGCTGGCAAGATTGCCGCTTACCTGCGCCATGAGATCACGCTGGCACAGTTGGTGGATTGGTCGGAAATCATCTTGATGGACGGGGAATTCGATGAACCGGATATCGCCGCGCTTTCACGGGTCATTTCCCGCCTTGGAGTCGCGGATGTGCGGACGTTTGGTCTCACTTGGGAAGATTGCGAAGAACTGCTGAATCAACTCGGTTTTATTCCACGCGTGGAAGTGGTGGCCGCGTAGCCCAGCCAGATGAATCATGGCTCCCGCGCATAGCGTATCGCCTGCCTATCCGGCTGGATCTCAGCCTTGAATTGCGAGCGTTCTTCCAACGATACGTCCCTGCTCCTCATGGGATGCGTTTGCCCCAAGCAGCGGCGGAGTCAAGGCACCCGCCGCTCATCTATCTATCCAGCGTGTCCGGATCCGCCGCGTCACTCTTGCTTCTGGATGGCAGGTTGGGGCGGAGCATGCGTTTTTGTTGTTCGCGCTCGCCGGCGTTGCGGGCGACCGGGATGGGCTTGCCGGTGTGAATATCCAGTCCGGTCACATACATTGCGGTGGCGGCGGTCATCGGCAAGGGGATGAAATCCTGCACCTGTTGGAGATTCCAGCGCTCGCGCTTGAGAAACTCCTCCACCACACCCATTTCTTTTGGCATGCATCCGGGAAAACTCGAAATGAAATACGGCACCAGGTATTGCTCTTTGCCGGCATCCCGGCTGAACTCGCGGAATTTCTCCATGAACGCCGGAAAATCCCCGACCGGTTTGCGCATCCGCCGCAACACCTCCGGATGCAGGTGCTCGGGTGCCACCTTCAGGTGACCGGAAACATGATGCATCACCAACTCGCGCAGGTATTCCGGTGTGCGCATCGCCACGTCCATGCGGATGCCCGATTGCACAAACACATGTTTCACCCCCGGCAAATTTCTAACGGATCGCAACAGGTCCAATCCCGGCTGCTCATGGATCTCAAAGTGCGGACAAATACCCGGCCACAAACAACTCGGCCGGTGGCAGCCCATACAAGCCTCGACATGACCATTGCTTGCCCCGAACAAATTCGCCGTCGGCCCGCCCAGATCCGACACCGTGCCGCGGAATGTCTCCAAACCTGTCAGACCACGTACCTCCTCCAGCACCGACGCCACGCTGCGGCTCGACAAAAACTTCCCCTGATGCAACCCCAGCCCGCAAAACGTGCACCCACCTGCACAGCCGCGCGAGACAATCACCGAATCCTTGATCGTCGCGAAACCCGGCACCGGCTCCTGATAGGATGGATGCG
>JAPLUJ010000041.1:0-1114 GCA_026397695.1 Verrucomicrobiota bacterium
TTTTCCATTCCATGGTTGTCCACAGCCCCGCCGGAAGCTACATTCGCGCCATGTCAGACGAACATTCCGCATGGACTCCCGCATGGATTGAAACCAGCGCTCTCACGGCTCCCGGGCTTCTGGGCGCGGCGGCGGGTCTGTTGCTGGGGGATTTGATGCACCGCAGCGCGCGCCGCGGTGTTGGAATCGGCCTCGGCGCTCTCGGCGTGGCCTTGTTGTTGCCCTTTGTGGTCGGCGGGGTGGCAGGTCTGGTGACCGGCCCAAAGAGCCGAACGGGTGTGCGCCGCAGAATCCAACGCATCCGCGACGCGGGCATCGGCACTCCGGAATACGACGAGATGGACGAGGAACTGCGCGAGCAAGGGTTCATCTAACGAAACGCGTGCGGTTAGATCGACCGGGCGATTCATTGGTCACGCCTTGGCAGGCGAGTCTGGAGACTCGTGGTCCTGATTTTCATCGATTTTGTGACGATTTCATGACAATTCCATCTGTCCAACCGGCTTGACTCACCTCCATGCAGCCCACCCCAATTGCCCCGCAACGATATCGGCTACTGTTCGCCGCCGTGTGTTTGTTCCTTCCCGTCGCCACGGCCCGGGCTGAGGATCCGCCCTTGCGCGACCTGCTGCGCGATGGTCTCTACGCCGAGGAAGTCACCCGCGATGCCGAGGCCGCCGCCAATCAATACGAACAAGTCATCGCCCGCTACGCCGAACAACACGAACTCGCCGCCACCGCGCTGTTCCGGCTAGCCGAGGTCCGCCGCAAACAGGACCGCAAGGACGACGCCATCCAACTCTATCAGCGGTTCCTAACCGAGTTTCCCGACTCGGCCACCCAGGCCAAACTCGCCCGCGCAAACCTCGCCACCCTCGGCGCCAAGGTGCCCGAGCCGGGCGGTGTCGTGACGAACCCGGAGCATGCGGAATTAGCCAGACTTGAGAATATGGCAACGACCGCGCCGGACGTTCTCCTGGATCCCAGCACATTGCAAAAAGCAGTGGGCTCTGACTGGTCGAAGGTTGTGAGGTGGTTGCTGACCCAAGGCAGCCGGCCCTACGAAGGGGACGCTCTCCCACTCGCAGCGCAACTGGGCAATCTCGAAATCGTC
>JAPLUJ010000041.1:1149-7433 GCA_026397695.1 Verrucomicrobiota bacterium
GTCAGGCTATTGACCGACAATGACGCCGTGGTGCCTCAAACGATTGCCACGAAATCCATCCTATCAGCCATCCATTTTGACCGGCACACGATTCTCGAATACCTCTTGAAAAAAGGCTTCAAACCGGGAATGACCGCCAACGAATTTGGAGAAATGCCCGTTTTCATCGAAGCGGTGTTGAAGGGGCATCTGCGAGGCGCGGAGATCCTGCTGCAACACGGCGCGGATCCCAATGCGATGGCCGAGGCCAGACCCGGGAAAGATTTCTCCCCCTGCGGAAGCGCCCTCCATCTAACGATTCCGCCCCTTGAAGGAAATGAAGGATATTTCGCCGCCGCCAATTGGTTGCTCGAAAAAGGTGCGAAGCCGGACATCCCGGATCCCTACTACGGGCTCACGCCCTTGCACTATGCCGCCAAGAGCGAAACTCCCGGAGCCGACAATATGATGGGGAAACTGTTGGATGCCGGTGCGGATCCGAACCGCCGGTCCAATGCCCGAATGGTCTCCGATGGCTTGAGGAGTGAGTTTTTTTTGAATTCCACTCCGTTAGAGGTGGCCCTCGTATATGGTTCCCCGGCCACGCGCCTGGAGAAGGTGAGGTTGCTCCTGAAGCACGGTGCGAAGCCGAATCTTGAAGGATCCAAGGTCGGCAGCGCGTTGGCGGTGGCAATTTCATTCGACGATCCGCGCGCAGTCGAACTGGTCCAGGTGCTGGGCGATGCCGGATATCCCATGAAGGAACCGAAGCTGCTGGAAAGCGCGATCAAGAAAAACGATCCGAAGCTGATCGGCTTGCTTTTCAAGTACGGGGCGAATCCAAATTTGCGGAATCAATTTGGCGATTCGCTGCTGGTTCAGGCCTGCAAGGCAGGCGTTGCCGCCAGGGTCGCACTGCTGGTCGAAGCGGGGGCCGACGTCCACGCGTTATCATCTGATGGGCAAAGCGCTCTCCGTATTGCTGCAGGCTCCGACAACCGGGGTGGTGGAATGTCATGTGTCGGGATTCTGCTCGCGGCAGGAGCAAAGCCGGATGATAAGTGGCGCGAGAGTGGATTCGACCAAACGCCAATCCCCATCCGACATGTTCTAATCGATAAATTCATCATCCCCACTCTCGTCAGTGAGTCTGACATCTTCCTGCAGGTTGATGCATTGAGCGTCCAAACCATCCGTATGGCAACCCGATCCGGAAAGGCCCAGGTCCCTGAGCTGGCCTCGTGGCTCCTGGCCAACCATACGAAAATCAAAATTTTATCGTCGGGTGATGACTTGAAACCACGCTGGGCGATTTGGAGGAAAAGCGACAGCGGGGAACTGGTGAAACTGGACGTGGATTTGAATCGTGCGCCGGAAATCCCCGCACTGCGATGGGGGGATGTCGTGTCGGTTGTGATAGATAAGCCAAACTCTTACTTTGGTGGTGGTGGTCCACGTTATGGCTTGCCGCAAGATGTCCTCTGGTCGTTGCGCAAACGCATCTCCTTTCCCATCACCGTCGAGATTGAAGGCAAGCCCCGCGAGATCACCGTGCGCGGAGACCGGATCTTCTTTGATCCGACCAAGAATGAAGTCCCGCTGCAGGGCGTGCAGTATGTGATCGAGTTGCTCAGACCACCAAACGCCTGCCCCGATTCCGTGGCGACCGCGATTGTCATCTCACGCCAAGGCTGGCCGGATGTCCGCCTCGCCTATGCCTCGCAAGAAGCCAAAAAATTCCCGCTGGAACCTGGGGACCGTGTGAAACTGGAAGTCAAGACGCTCAATGCCGGGGATATTGCAGCGGCGCGAAAGAAAGCGGTCATTGTGGAGGTGGCGGACTATCCGTTTGCTAGAAAGGTGGCATTTTCGTCCGCAGCGATTTGCACCCCTACACTGATTCAAGCGTTTGTCGAGATGCAGTTGCCCGAGGCGTTTTCCGACATGCGTTGGGCAGAAGCGGATTGGAAAATCCTGCGAGAGTATAGTTCTTTTGGAACATCCTTGGATTTCATCCTCCTGCCCCATCCTGATCTGTCACGCATCCGGATTCATCGGCTGCAAGAGGACGGGGCGGAAAAAGTGATCGACGTGGACCTGGCGAAAATCATCGCGGCGGCCACCGATCTAACCACACCGGCGGAGGCGCGACAGGCGGATGTCATGCTGCAGGCCGGGGATATGGTGGAGATCTCCCTGCTCAAGGACCGCCTCGACCAGCCGTGGAAAGGATTCACTGCGGCGGAAGAAGCCTTTTTCAACAAGGCGCTCGCAGGCCGTGTGCAAGTCATCGACAGCGATGGAAAGGTGACCATCCGGGAGCTGAAGGCAGCCGCGCTTTATCGAAACCGAGAGTGGTTGGATTCCCGTGACGCCGAAGACCGGGGTGGCCAGTGTCCGGGCATACTGGGTGACCCGAGCTGAGATGGTGACAGTCAAACGTAAGGATGGCCTGACCGGTGATGCAGAAGCCATTTATTTTTTCCTCCGGGATGGCGACGAGGTTAGGACAAGAGCGAGTCAACAATCCCAGCCTCGCACTCTACCAACGCCCTCATCCCGCTAACCACAAAGATGGAAACCACGGATGATACCGGCGTGATCAAGGAGCGGCGACACTCCGATTCGCCGCTGTCCACGGGAAGACAAGGGAACGAGGATTTCCGCATCTCATGGACTTCTCATGGGCATGGGCGGATCGGACCAGTCCGCCCTTCCTTGAGGTGGCTCAATCTGGCGGTATTGCTGCCGTTGATGGTGTTAGGCGGGCTGGCGTGGATTGGCACGCGGGCGCAAGTGCGGGCCGCCTGGTCGGTCGCGAGGGATCAGGCGAAAACCGCCGGTGGCTTCGCGGCGGAATCACTCACCCGCGAACTTGCCGCGGCAGTGGAAACGGCACCCTTGTTTGCCGACCCGCCGGTGCCGGGAGCGGTCGCCGCCGCGGATCCCGTGCTGGATGGCACGGATCTGACGGAATTGCGGAAACTGCGCGACGACCCTGCCGCCGGGCTCTCGCCGGCCGGCTTGCCGCGCCGGGTGATCGCGGGCCTGAGGGTGTTAGAAAATAACCCTGCGGCCGAGGATGCCGGAATTTTGTTAGATCTGTCCACCGTGGACGCGCCATCGGTGCTCACGCCGCTGGTTTTCCAACAACTCGGTGATGCGGCCGCCCGCTGGCCGGAGCGTTGGGCCCGCGGAGATCAGGCCCGCGCGTTGTTGCGCCAGCATCCGGAGACGGATGCCGGCGGGAAATGGCATGTCTATCAGAATAATATCTGGTGGCTTGCGGTGGATGGCGGGAAACTGCGTTTTCTCGCGCCGACCGCTCTGCAACAGGCGCTCACAAATTCCTCCGGGTTTTTCCCCAAATGGTCGGAGGCGCGGCTCACACATGATGGGCGGGTTCTGGCAGGCAGCGCCACAAGCGGTGAAGCCATGGCAAGTCTGCCGGTGGATTTCGGCACCAACCTGCATTTGGAACTTGTTGCGGCGCGACCCGCGATGTTCGAAGCGAACGCCCGCCAGCAGGCGCGGTGGACGCTTGTATTGTTAGCCGTGGCGGTCGCGGTATCGGTAGGCGGGTTGTGCCTGATCCACCGCGCAATCCGCCGCGAGCGGCGCCTGCATGCCATGAAAAGCGACTTCGTCGCCAGCGTTTCCCACGAACTGCGCGCACCGGTCGCCTCGATCCGCTTGATGGCCGACGCGCTCGAAGCACAAAAAGTCGCACCGGAAACCGCCCGGGAATTCCACCGCTTGATCGCGCGCGAAAGCGCCCGGCTATCGACCTTGGTCGGCAACGTGCTCGACCACGCGCGCATCGAGCAAGGCCGCCGGGTCTGGCAGATGGAACCCTGCGACCTCACCGCTCTAACTGCCGACACCCTGCGGATCATGGAACCGCTGGCACGGGAGAAAATGATCACGCTCGGTTCGGCCTTGAAACCGGTGGAGGCCACGGTCGATTCCGGCGCGATCCAACAGGCATTGGTCAATCTGCTCGACAATGCGGTCAAGTTTTCACCGCCCGGCAGTACCATTGAGACTTCCATTTCCATCAATGAGGCAACAGGCCGGTGGGAATTGTCGGTGCGCGATCAAGGCCCCGGAATCCCGGTCGCCGAGCACGCACGGATCTTCGAGCGCTTCCACCGTCTCGGCGGCGAACTCCGCCGCGAAACCCAGGGCACCGGCATCGGCCTGAGCCTCGTGAAAGCCATCGCCGAAGCCCACGGCGGAAGCATCGCTCTAACAAGCGCGGCGGGCCAGGGGAGCGCCTTCACTCTAACTGCATCCGTGAATGCGCAACCCCAGCCATAAGTCCTATATGTTCCATAACTCCCATCATAGGACCTATGGAACCTATGAGACACCCACCCACCCTTGCCCATGAGACTGCTCATCATCGAAGACGAAGCGCCGATGCGCACGGCATTGGTCGAGACGCTGAAGGCGGAAGGCTACCGCGTGCACTCCGCTGCCGATGGCATCACCGGCCTCGAACTCGCCTGCACCGAAACTTTTGATCTCATCCTGCTCGACGTGATGATGCCCGGCCTCGACGGCTTCGCGGTCTGCCGCGCGTTGCGACAGCGCGGGCGGGAGCTGCCCGTGCTCATGCTTACGGCCAAAGGGCAGATCGATGACCGGGTCGAAGGACTCGATAGCGGTGCCGACGATTATCTGGTCAAGCCGTTCAGCCTGAAGGAGCTGTTAGCCCGTGTGCGGGCGCTGTTGCGCCGCTTCGAACGCGGGCAAGCCGTGCCGGACCTGCTGGAAATCGGCGGGACCACCATCGACTTCCGGCGTTGTGTTCTAACGCGGGCCGGACAGCAACACCCGCTTTCCGACAAGGAAACCGGCATGCTCCGGCTGCTTGCCGCGAATCCCGGCGTGGCCGTCAGCCGCGAGAAATTCCTCGACGTCGTCTGGGGCTATCATGCCTATCCCAGCCTGCGGACCATCGACAACTTCATCACCGGCCTGCGCGCCAAACTCGAAGCGGATCCCGCCCAGCCCCGCCACCTCCTCACCGTGCGTGGTATGGGCTATCGCTTGGAATTCTGATAGATTCTTGCTGGAAAGCAGCCGCGCAGACAAACGGCGCGAAAATTCCGGGAAATCGTCCAACAAAAAAAGCCGCTCCATGGGAGGAAGCGGCTTGTCAGGGGGATTTTTTTGGAGGATGAACTCAGTTGGCGGCGGGGATCACCACATTGACGCGGCGGGAGTCCCGGTCGAAATGGACCTTGCCATCGATGAGCGCGAAGAGCGTGTGGTCGCGGCCCATGCCGACGCCGAGGCCGGGATGCACCTTGGTGCCGCGCTGGCGAATGAGGATGTTGCCGGCGATGACCGCCTGGCCGCCGGATTTTTTCAAGCCGAGGCGTTTGCTGCGTGAATCGCGACCGTTCTTGACGGAGCCTTGTCCTTTCTTATGGGCCATGGAAGTAAGTGGGTGAGGAGTGGATGATCAACCGGCGATCGAGGTCACCTCGAGTGTGGTCAGGCTGCGGCGGAAGCCCTTGGTTTTGTGGAATCCCTTGCGGCGCTTGAATTTGAACGCGATTCCCTTGGGACCGCGGTATTGACTGAGAACCTTGACGAACACCGAGGCTCCTTCCACGGTCGGCGTGCCGATTTTCACGCTCTCGCCCTCGCCGACGAGCAACACGTCGAATTCGAGTAAGTCATCCACTTCCACGTCGAGTTTATCGACATCGAAGCGGGTGCCTTGTTGGACGCGGTACTGCTTGCCGCCGGTTTTGATCACTGCGTAGGCCATGGCCGTATTGGGAAATATTGTGGTTCCACCCCCCGTGGGCGGGCGGGGAGATCACCACGGCCCAGGCGATCACGCAAGGTTTTTTTGTGTGGCAGATGAGTTTTTTTGGGGAAATGGGGGAGAGCGGGCGCATCACAAGCAATCAGGCGTGTGCCACGGGAGCCTCTGTGGAAGTCTGAAGCAACTTGCCGATGACTCAGGCTGAGGAGTTTTGCGCAGCGGCTAAACGGTGCCGCCCCCCGTGCGCGAAGCAAGGTGGTGCTGATCAACTCGATTGGATTTCGATCTTGCTTCGCAGCGCTGCCATCCCCCAAGACTTATCCATGCACTCGATGACAGGATTTGGCCGCGGCTGCTCGGCGACGGACGCGTGGCATGCCGTGGTGGAAATCAGCTCGGTCAACCGCAAGCAGGCGGAAGTCGTGGTGCAGGGGCCGCGCGAACTCTCGGAACTCGAAGGGCGCATCCGCAAAGCGGTGCTCGGCGTGGTTTCACGCGGTCGCATCCAGGTGGTGGTCAA
>JAPLUJ010000392.1 GCA_026397695.1 Verrucomicrobiota bacterium
ACCAATGACCAATGACTGTTGACTGTTGACTGTTGACTATTGACTGACGGTCCATGACTCGTTCCGCTTTCCCGCCGCGCTCTATCTGTTAACTACGCGCGAAACATAGCGTTTGACCGCGTCGCGGGTGGCTGCCGCGATATCTGTCTCGGGTCTGGCGAAGGGCGGGACAAACCACGGATAGGAACCTAGCAGATCGGTGATGACCGCGACTTCACCGACGCAGGTGTGCTCACCGCAGCCGATGCCGATGGTGGGAACCGGCAGTGATGCTGATAGAATACGCGCGGTCTCCGGAATGACCGATTCGAAGACGATGGTGAAAACCCCCGCATCAATGAGTGCCTGCGCTCCTTCGCGAATGGCGTCGGCTTGCTCCGGGGTTTTGCCTTTCTTGTGATACCCGCCTTCTTCGCGCACCCGCTGCGGCAACATCCCAAGATGTCCCATCACGGGAATGCCGGCACCGGTGATCGCCCGGACTTTTTCAGCCTGGCGGACACCACCTTCGAGTTTCACGGCCTCGGCACCCGCCGCAACCAGTTGTTGCGCCGTCTCCAGCGCCTGCGCGGGCGTGTCGTAGCTGTGAATCGGCAGATCTCCAACCACCAGGGCATGCGGTTTCGCGCGGGCGACGGCAGCCACGTGGTGCAGCATGTGGTCGAGCGTGACGTGAGTGGTATCTGGAAACCCGAGCACCACCATGCCAAGCGAATCGCCGACGAGCAGGATATCCACGCCGCATTCATCCAACAAGCGCGCGGTCGGGTAATCGTAGGCCGTGAGCGCGGCGATCGGGCGTCCTCCTTTGCGGGCACGCAGGGATGCGGCTTTTTGGTGGGCGGTCACGGTGGTTGGTAGCGGGTGTGCGGGGTTGTTGAAACCAAAAAGCCTCCGCATGAGGCGGAGGCTGATGGCGACCCGTAAGGGAGTCGAACCCTTCTTGCCAGAATGAAAATCTGGAGTCCTAACCGATAGACGAACGGGTCGTTGGTCGCGGCGCGGGCGGAAAAGAACTCCACCGCAGCCGGGTTGGCAAGGTTTTTTTTCGGTCACAACAACGGATTCACGCTCCCATCGAATGGCGGCTTGTCAAACCAGAGTATTTTTCTAGGCTTTGCGCTCACCGCGACCGCAACCACCCGCGGAATGTTCTTCCCATGAATACGACCCTGCTTGCCCAAGCCGCCAATGAAGCCCGTGGCCTCGCCATGGATGCCGTCCACGCGTGTAATTCCGGCCATTTGGGCCTGCCACTTGGCTGCGCCGAAATTGGAGCGGTGCTTTTCAGCGAATCGTTGCGTTACTGCCCGGACGTGCCGAAATGGCTCAATCGTGACCGCTTCATCCTGTCCGCAGGCCACGGTTCGATGTTTCTCTACAGTTGGTTGCACCTCGCCGGCTACGCGGTTTCCCGCGAGGATGTGCAAAACTTCCGGCAGCTCCACTCGAGCACGCCCGGCCACCCGGAATATCAGGAAACCCCGGGCGTCGAAGCCACCACCGGCCCGCTCGGCCAGGGCGTGGGCAACGCCGTGGGTTTCGCGCTTTCCGGCAAACGCGCCGCCGCCCGCTACAACACGCCGCAACACACGCTGTTCGACCACCATGTGTTCGCACTGTTAGGCGACGGTTGCCTGCAGGAAGGTGTGTCCAAGGAGGCCATCGCCTTCGCCGGTCACAACGGCCTCGACAACCTCATCCTCATCTATGATTCTAACGACGTGACGCTCGACGCCATGGCCGTCGTCACGCAAAGCGAAAACGCCGAGGCCTATTTCACCTCGCAGAACTGGGATGCCGTCACCATCGATGGTCATGACCTGCAGGCGATCGCCGCCGCCCTTGCCAAGGCCAAGGCGAATGACAACGGCCGTCCGAAAGTCATCATCGCCAAGACCATCATCGGCAAGGGCATCGCGGAAGTGGCGGGCACCGCCAAGGGCCACGGCGAAGGCGGCGCGAAGTTCATCACTGCCGCCCGCGCAAGCCTCGGACTTCCCGCTGCTGAACCCTTCTATGTCTCCCCGGAAACCCAGGCGTTTTTCGCGGCGAAAAAATCCGCGTCCATGGCCGGGTTCGAAGCCTGGCAAAATACCTACAACGCATGGGCCACGGCAAATCCGCAACTTGCCGACGAACTCACCGATGGGCTGGCCAAAGCCGTGCCCACCGACCTGACTGATAGAATCCCGGCCTTCGCCGCCGACTACAAGGACGCCACCCGGGCCGCAGGTGGCATCGTTCTCAATGCGATCGCCAAGGTGATACCACAGCTTCTAACTGGTAGTGCCGACCTCTTCGGTTCCACCAAGAACTATCTCAAGGACGGCGGTGATTTCGCGCCGGCAAACCCGTTAGGCCGCAACATCTGGTTCGGCATCCGCGAACATGCCATGGGCGCGATCTGCAATGGCATCGCCTACGACGGAATCTTCCGCCCCAGCGGCGCTACTTTCCTCGTCTTCGCCGATTACCTGCGCGGCTCGATCCGCCTCGCCGCACTCGCCGGCCTGCCCGTAATCTATATCTTCACCCACGACTCGGTGGGTGTCGGTGAGGACGGCCCGACCCACCAACCGGTGGAAACTGTTAGCGGATTGCGCGTGATCCCCAACCTCGATGTCATCCGTCCCGGCGATGCCGAGGAAACCGCTGGCTCCTTCATCGCCGCCATGTGCCGCACCGATGGTCCGACCGCCATCATTCTCACCCGCCAGACGATTCCGCTGATGAACCATCTAACCGTCAGCGCCCGCCGCGACGGCACCCTCATGGGTGGCTACATCGCCAAGCAGGAAAGCGGCGCACTCAAAACCATCCTCCTCGCCAGCGGCTCCGAGTTGCAACACGCCATCGCCGCCGCCGAGGAATTGGGCGACGGTGTTAGAGTGGTCTCGATGCCGTGCTTCGAACTCTTCGACCTGCAAAACGCCGCCTACCGTAACAGCGTGCTGCCGCCATCCTGTACCCGGCGCATCGCCATCGAAGCCGGCGTCACCGGCCTGTGGTGG
>JAPLUJ010000353.1 GCA_026397695.1 Verrucomicrobiota bacterium
GCCCAGTCACGGCGCGGCGAGGCCGCCACGCCCTACCATTTCAGGGAATCCGGCTTGCTCGACACTACGGCGTTTCCGAGGTCAAACGCTGAGTTCAGAACCTCTATCCGCAACCGGGTTACACCGTCCAGATCGACAAGGAGGGGAAATGGACCGCCACGCAGATTTTCCTGTGCCACCGAAATTCCGCCGTCAGGCTGATGCCGCGTCCGGGCACGGCGCATCCCGAGATTCCCTTCATCGCGGTTTCGCAGGTGTCCGCCAACTTCACCGAGGGCGACCTGGCCGAAATCACCTGCCAGTATGCGGGTGCCGAACAGAAGGACGAGGACAAGGAAAAGGCCAACGCGGTTTATTCCATGGACCTGTCGCTCAGCGAGGAACCGCTACTGAGCCACCTGCGCTACAAGGACCTGGCGGACAAGGAACGTGAGGCGCTGCAACTCACCTCCCAGCCTTGACCTGAATGAATACATGCTTGCCGTGCTCGTCAGCCGCGATGATGCCCAAATCTACAACGACTGACGACCATGCGCCTGCCGGAGAAAAAGAAGCCGGGTGATCCGGTGCTGGCCGCCGACTGGAATCTCCTGCTGGAGGCCATCGAGGCACGCACTCCGCGCTCCGGGGCGGGACTGGAACTTGTCTCATCGTCGGGCGGGTTCGCCTATTCCGCGCCATCGCCCAAGGGGGAACTCGGCCACCTGCCGCCGTATGGCGCGCAGACAGGTCGCCATCCTTATTGGATGAAAATAGAGGGAAATGGATGGAAATGGAGGTAGCCGAGCTTGTCGGCAAGGGACTTGCGGAGCTTCACGGCAAGGGGCGCGGTGCGCACTATCGGCCGTTTAAACGTTGACATCCGCAGCCGTGCATGGCGCGCGGACTCTTCATCACCGGATTCAATGTTTCAGAGGTGCCGGTATTCCATGCTGTCGGTATTCCATGCTTGGCCAATCCCGCCGATTGGGCCATTTTTCGAGTCGCGCATCATGAGTTTTGTGGCGTCCTTCATTTCTAACACTTTGCAGCATTTCCCATGACCCCTTCCGTCACCGGCAATAATCTCCTGTCGCCTGAGCTTGGCACTCCCGGCGAGGAAACCAGCGCCACCTTGCTCCGCCATCCCGCCTTCACCTTGGAACACATCGTCTCCCGCGGCGGTACCAGTCCGGATGGTTTCTGGTATGACCAGGAGCGCGCCGAATGGGTGCTGTTATTGCGTGGCCAGGCCATCCTCCGATTCGCATCCGGCGAAACCCGGCATCTCACCGCCGGTGATCCCCTCCTCATACCCGCCCACTGCCGCCACCGTGTCGACCGCGCCTCGCCCGATGCCCTCTGGCTCGCCCTGCACTATCAGCAGGAACCGGAGGCTGGCTGATTCAATCTTGCAAGTTGCACCGGGCCAGGTGATCCAACAACGCCCGGCTCGCCTCCCAATCCAGTATCACGGCGTTCAGGGTGTTTTCCGCATGGCATTGTTAGAATCATTGGGTGTCGCGATCCGATTCCACGATTACCCGTTGATAGGATGTTCGTTGTGGATGGTTTGCAGAACCCGTGGGATTGCGTTGATGCGCATTCACGTGCCGTGAATTAACTCCCGCGAAAAAGCTCGCTGACCGGCATGACAGGATTTAAATCACCCGCGAGGCGGCCGCCATCCACCGGTCTTCTCCGCCATTTCTGATGCACCCACCCGCTCCCGCCCAAGGATTCGCCGGATTCCTGCACAAGTTTTGCTGTCTGCGCAGCGCGCCGCGTGAATTGTGGATCATATACATTGCCTATGTTCTGGAAAACCTGGCCTACAAGCTGGGAGCCGCCAGCGTGTTGCCGCTCTGGTTGTCCTCGGATCTGGGTTTCGACGACGTCAAGGCGGGAGCGATGGTGGCCGGGTGGTCCGCCATCATGACGTTGATCACGCTGTTCATCGGGTCGCTCACCGATGCGTTGGGCATCCGCAGGACCTTCCTCCTTGGTTTCACGGTATGCCTGTTTTCGCGGATCGTCATGACCACCAGCGTGAACCGTTGGATCGCCCTGCCCGGCGGTCTCTATCTGCAGGCCATTGGTCTGGCGTTGATGGTTCCGGTGATGATCGCCGCCGTCAAACGCTACTCCAACGCCGCCCAGCGCTCGGTCGCGTTCTCGCTGTACTACGCCCTGATGAACCTCGGCTTCGCCGGCGGCGATTGGATCCTCGACCGTGTCCGCGCCAAGCCGCCCGTCGGTCTGGGCGAATACGGCATTTTGGTCATGCCATGGATTGGTGCCGAGTTGAGCACCTACCGGGTGTTGCTTCTGTTAGGTGTGGTTTTCACTGTGCCTGGTCTGTTGCTCGTCTGGGGGTTTCTGCGCGATGGGGTGGAAATGACCGAAGACGGGGTGGTCATCACACCCCGGGTTTCCGCTGGTTTGTGGGGGCAGCCGGCGTTTTACCGGTTCCTGGTTTTCATGACGCTGGTGGTCGGCGTGAGGATGATCTTTTTCCACCTGAACTACACATTCCCCAAATTCGCCATCCGCGAGTTGGGTGAAGGTGCGCCTTTTGCCAGGCTAACAGGCATGCTCAACTCGCTGATGATCGTCGTGCTGGTGCCGATCTGCGGGGTGCTGACGCAGAAGGTCACGGCCTATCGGATGGTCACGGTGGGCAGTTTCATCTCCGCGCTGTCGGTATTTTTCATGGCACTGCCGCCGGAGTGGTTCGCGCCACTGGCGGACGGTTGGCTCGGCAACGCCATCGCACGCAGTTGGCTCGGGGTGCAGGGCCAGGTGAATCCGCTATATGTTTCGATTTTCCTGTTCGCGGTTTTCCTGTCGATCGGCGAGGCATTGTGGTCGCCGCGGCTTTACGAATACTCTGCGGCGATCGCCCCGCGCGGTCAGGAGGCGTCTTACATGGCGTTGTCTTTGCTGCCCTACTTCATTGCGAAATTGTTTGTAGGTGGCAGTTCCGGTCCCTTGCTCAGTCATTTTTGTCCGGCCGAGGGTCCGCGCAATTCCGGCATGATCTGGGTGATTGTCGGTGGCATCGCCATGATCACGCCGATAGGTGCCGTGCTGTTCCGCAAGCACATTCAGGTGCACGAGGACGGGCGGGATTAATCAGATCGTCTCCACGGTCGTTGCCAATCGCCCCTGCGTGATTTCTCCGCGCTTGCAGTTGGCGCGAAGTGTCGCGAGACTGCGCGCCATGTTCACGCCGAAGTGGAAACAGGAAGCACTGCATCTGGTGAAAGGGGCGCGCAAGTTCGTGCATTACAAACGCGACCTGCTCAAGCCGGACCGCGTTGCGGAAATCGAATCCCGCCGGAGCGATTTGCTTGCGGCGATCCAAGCCGGCGACCGCAGCCAAGTGGATGAGGCATCCCAACAAGTGCGTGCCGTGTGCGAAAATTCCCTGCCCTTGGAAAAACCGCTGGGTTGGTTTGAGGAGAACGTCGAGGTGATGTTTGTTGCGATTGTCATCGCGCTCGGTCTGCGTGCCTATTACCTCCAGCCATTCCGCATACCGACCGGATCGATGCAGCCGACCTTGAACGGCATCATCGGCAAACCGCTGCCCAAGGCCCAATGGCCGGGGTTTTCGCAGCGGATGATGGAAAAAATCCTGCGCGGTCGTTCTTACGTGCGGATCGTCAATGATCAGGACCGGCATATCGCGCTGGTTCCAAGAGGGCCGGGCGGGCGGCTCGATTACGACATTCGGGACATCCAGATGATGCATTTTTTCAGTCGTTCCGAAATCCACTTCACGGATTCCACTCCGCTGCGCCTGCCGGCACCGAGAAATCCCTGTTACGAGGTCGGTTTGAGGTCCGCCATTCAATCCGCCAGTCGCAACGGCGGGCTTCTGCCTAAGGACACGGTACTGTGCGAAGGCACGATAGATTCCGGGGATTTGGTGTTGGTGGACAAGGTTTCCTACCATTTTCGCAAACCGCAACGCGGCGAGGTCTTCGTGTTCGACACCCAGGGCATCCGCGGCATTGACGAGCGCAGCGGGGATCAGGCGAAAGGATCGCATTACATCAAACGGCTGTGTGGCGTGCCGGGTGACACCCTCGCCATCCAAACCCCAAATTTGTTAGTTGATGGAAAAATCGCGAAGGAAGCCGGGATTCAGCGGGTGATCCAAGGCAAAGGCAGGTATGCGATCAACCCCGGCGGTTACGGTCTCGCCGATCCCGGTGAGGCGACCCAACACGGTGACAAACCGCTGGCCCAATATCTCGCCAGGCCGGGTGATTCGCTCACCCTTGCCGCCAAGGCACGCCCCGGGATGCGCGAATACGTTGCGCTGGGGGACAATACCGGCAACTCGCTGGACTCGCGTTATTGGGGGACGGTCAAGGAGTTCAATCTGGTGGGGCCGGCGCTCTTCTCGCTCTGGCCGGTGACCACCGGCCATTGGGGATTCATCCGCTGATATCGTGCCGGACGCTTCGGAAATCACCCGCCGTGCGCAGTCGAATCTCGCGTTCGCGCTGCACATCCTGCCGCGCGACCGGCGCCAGGACATGGTGGTGTTCTACGCCTTCTGCCGTACCATGGACGATCTGGCGGACGATCCCGGCGTGCCGCCCGCACAACGGATCGAGCAACTGGACGCATGGCATGACGGACTGGTTTGCGGATTTGCAAAACCTGACACCTTGCAACAACAGGTGATCGCGTTGCGGGACCGCCGCGGGCTGCCCAACGATCTTCTAACAGACATCCTCGATGGCTGCCGGATGGACCTGCAGCCGCAACGTTTCGCCACTTGGGAGGAATTGTCGAAATATGTCTGGCAGGTCGCCTGCGCGGTGGGACTGGTGTCAATCCGCATCTTCGGATGTCGTCACCCGGATGCGGAGCGCTACGCCGTGGCGCTGGGCCGCGCCCTGCAACTGACCAACATCCTGCGGGACATCCGCGAGGATCATGACCACGGCGGACGCATCTATCTGCCGCTGGCGGACCTCGCCCGCTTCCACTATACCGAAAAGGATCTGGCGGATCACGTGCGGGATGACCGGTTCCTGGCGCTGATGGCCTTCGAGGCCGACCGCGCGGAGGGTTTTTTCCGCGAGGCCGCCGCAGTGCTGCCCATGGAGGATCGCAACGCATTGGCGCCGGCACGCATCATGCAGGAAATCTATCAGTTGTTGCTGACCCGCATACGGCGGGACGGCTTCCGCGTGTTTGACCGGCGTTACCGCATTTCACGCCTGCGCAAACTCGCCATCCTCTTGAAGCACTTCGCCGCGCACCTGTGTGTCCGTTAGAATTGCCAGCGGTCGAGAGTGCGGCCGATGCGGCAGAGTTGCGGGGATTCGAGGATCTGGCCGCGGCTGAGCCAGCCGTTGTTCCACTCGGCCCAGTGGGCGCGGCCCGGGTTGATGAAGGAACCGGTGTTGATGACGCGCCGGTGGTTTTTGACCCAGCATCCATGCCAGTGGAAATGGCCGATGACGAGGGCTTCGGCACGCGGGAAATAACAGTCGCAAAAGCGTGAGCCCGCAGAGCCTTGGGTGAACCAAGCCCGGAGCATTTTGAGCGCGCGCTTGGGCGGACGCACCGCGTCCCATGCCAGTTGGATGAGATGGCGGCCCTTCGGATATTCCATGCTTTCCAAGGTGCGGGCGATGCTGCGGGCGAGGCGCAGGCGTTCCTCCGCATCGTGCCCGGCGGCCGGGTGTTGTTGCCAAAGTTCCCTGATCTGTTCGCCGCCGGTGAGGATCTCGCGCTTCCACGGCGATCCATCGAACAGCAGCGCATCACCGTGGGTGACGATGATGCGTCCGTCCGCCAGTTCGAGCCAGCCGGGGCCCGGCCAGCCGGGGTCGTGGTTTCCTGATAGGAAAACCGCATCCGCGCCCTCATCGGCGCAGAGCGCCTTGAGTTCCTCCAGCATCGCCGCCGATTGTTCGCGCAATGGCACTGCCAGTTCCTGCCAGGTGTCGCCGTTGAACACCACCGTGCCCGCGCCGGCGAGGATCGGCCGCAGGGCGCTGACGCGTTCGATCCGCGACGCCTTGTGGCCGAGATGTATATCTGATAGAATGCGGACGGGTTCTTTCATTGCGGTCATGATGCCGCCCGGCGTTGGCGCAGCGCCTCGAAGAGACAGACCCCGGTGGCCACCGAAACATTCAAACAGCCGACCTTTCCCGACATCGGGATGGCGGCGAGAAAATCGCAGTTTTCCCGGGTGAGGCGGCGCAGGCCATTGTCCTCCGCGCCCATGACGAGTGCCAGTGGTCCGGTGAGATCGAGGTCGTAGAGGGATTTCGAGGTGGCGTGGTCCGAGGTGCCCACCAGCCATAGTCCGGCGGCTTTGAGTTTTTCCATGGTTCTAGCGAGATTGGTGACCTGCGCGAACGGCACATGGTCCGCCGCACCCACGGAAACCCGGCGCACGGTCTCGGTGATGCCCACCGCCTTGTCCTTGGGCGCGACCACCGCATGCACGCCCGCTGCGTCCGCCGTGCGCAGGATGGCTCCGAGGTTGTGCGGGTCTTGCACGCAATCGAGGATCAACACCAAGGGCGTGGCCTGGTGCGCGATGATGGCCATCAGTTCGTCCTCGTCGAGCGCGGGCACACTTTGCTCCACCGCCTGGACGTGGCGGTTTTCACGAGCCTGCTTGCCGGGCGCGCCATGCGGAGCGGAAAATCGGGGTTTCATGCGCGGATATCTGGACCTCAAATGCCGCCGATGTCCAGCCCTTTGGGACATGCGGGGCCGCGCAAGAATATCTGTCGCATGGTAGCGGCGGGTCTATGACCACCAATGACCATGAACCGCCAATGAACACGCGTTTCCGGCAAGCGGAAGTCGTTCAAATCGAGATTCCGGGCCTGTGCAATAGACTTCCTGTGATCGTCCAACCGAACGAAAAGCGCCTTTTCTTAAAGTTCCGAAGAGGAAATCCATTTCCAGATCATTACATAGGCACCATCATCGGAGATCGACACTATGGGATTTTCGTCTATCTCCAACATTTCGTCAAGATCTTCGCGTGCAATGGAGACATACCGGTTTTCGTTGCCGCTCAATCTGCCCCTGGATGAGATCACTTCCGCCAATTCGATGTTTCCAGTTGCGATGAGAATTTGGTGGATCGATACAGCCTGAGCAGGATCGAGCAGAACACGGCCGAATTTTCTTTTGGATTTCATGGTGGTCTATTCACTTATTCGTTGATTTCGAGATTCAATCGCATGGACACAATTGCCATTCTGTATCCATCTACAAGAGATATAGGCAGTTGATTTGGTTTCACTGATTCGAGTATGGCCGTTCTAGCGTAGTTTCCTGTCGTAATGATCACTCCAATGGCAGTTGGCATCAAACTCCCTCGCATCTGCGCAATTTCGCGCCTTCCAACAGATTTTTTCCAGCGCTTGGCCTGTATTTGAATAATCTGCTTCTCGACTGGCCAGACAGTGAATGGCATACGGGCGATCAAATCAATCCCGCCATCGGATGATTTCTTTGTGACTTGGACATCACGAAACTCGGATGCGATCAACGCCCGCTTAATGAATCGTTCAAATGCAATGGGATCAAGGACCTCCATCTTCTTAATTGAACCTTCAACTTCGCTTGCCGAGAAAAGAGGAAGATCGCCGAGAATCACCCGAGGACTAAGGAGCGGGTCGGAGTATGCGCGGGCGATTTCATTTCTGATTTTGGATTCGATGTTCGGATGGGCCTCAACGATATCAAGCATGAAAAATTTGAATACCCAAGCGTCTCGACTCAAGCCCAGCAGGTCGGTCTGGTCCTGTCGTCCATGATTCAGGTATTTGTATATCCCGGAAAACCGCCAGCGCTTATCCGGTGAACCGACGGATTTTCTGTGTTTATAAAGTGAAAATACATAAACAGGGAAAAACTCCTTGTTTTGTTGAACTATGCGGAGATTCGGGCCAGTGAGATTCTGATTTCCAATTCGTCCTGTGCCCGTGTAGGTTAATACCGCTCCTTCGGTGGTGTCGCGGTATGGATTCTCCTGTGGATTGGACTCTTGTTCTGAACTGGAGAAAAGAACGATTCGATCAACCATGTCGTGACAATTCTTTGATACCCTTACCCCCCCTGAATTGCCTACCTTGAGCTCTTTCATTATTGTCTGATGATCGTAAAGCTCGTTTAGAATGAAACGATTGCTATTTGAATTATTGAATGCCATAAAACTATGTTGGATCACTCTGCATGGGTTCAAATGAACACTTTCCGCCCCTGTTTGTCAACAATATTTTCCGCATTTTTTTGTGGAAGGATCTTGCCAAATGCGCAGCCAAGTTGCCAAGCACCAAAAATCTGGTCATGTTCCGCCAAGGAACTGTTTGAGCGGGACTAGCTGTGGTTTTCCGGCATGAGGGCAGCCTTTGGATTGGTCAATCAACCGCTGGAGATCCGCAACGACAGTTTGCACCTCAAGGTGGAGTTCATTGTCTGCTTGGATCCGCTTCCGGGAGCGGGAGGGATTGGCCCGCCGCCGCTGAATTTTGAGATTTTCGTATTCATTGGCTTCCTTCGGGTTCAATTGACCGAGTGCGAATTTCCGGGAGAGCACGCCAAACCGGTGTTTTGCGGCTTCAGTCCATTCCTGTTCGGTTTTGATCATCCAATGAAAAATGTATCGGTTTGTCCGATTTCACGGGGCGAACTCCACCCGCTCGTAAAGCTCGGCCAACGGCAGGGCGGCGGCGATCTCGGGCAGGGGAATCGTGTCATCGAGGGCGGCGTAATACTCGTGGGCGAAGCCACCTGCGGGTTGGCGACGGTGGACGGTGACCGCAGGGGAATCCGGCTCGACGAAGAGCAGGACTTGCAGGGACTTGATTGTTAGATATGCATCGCGTTTTTCGCCGAGGTCGATGCGGCGGGTCGAGTCGCTGAGCACTTCGATGATGACGACCGGTTGGTCTTGGAAGTGGTCGGAAGGGAAGTTCGATGCGGACTTTGGTGTCGCTGTTGAATGGCTGGCAGGGTTTGCCACGAAGTTGGGCGCCGATTGAGAGCATCGCACTGGTGGCAATCGTGTTGTGCTGATTGGTGGCTCCGGCCATGGCATGGACGGTACCGCCCAGGTATTCGTGCTTCACCCCGCTGGTTTCCTCGCCCGCGAGGTAGTCGGCGATGGTGATAAAATTCGGTTGTCTCAACGCGGTCATGAACGGGAATATAGCGACGGTTCCGGGAGATGCCAAGCTTCCGGTTCACCTTCCGGTGAGATGCGCCGCCCACACGCCGACCTGATCTAGCAGTCTCTTGGCGGGATGCTTGCCGGCTAGGGGCGTTGCAGCCATTGCCCATGGGAAAACCCCGCGACCACTCCCGCATAACCAGCGAATGACGCCGGATCGGGTAAGCACATGGTATTCTTTAGTGGCGCTGCTGGAAAAAAATTAGATTGTGCAACTAGCTGAAAACCAATGGTTGGACTGCCGCTATTGTCCGACCCGGTAATTTTCCGTTTGCGGGATCCCGGTAAAAAGCCTATTTCAACCGGCGATTTGTAATTTCGTGCGCAAAACCACGCCGCCATATTCCCATCCCTTGACCCTAGCAGCATGATTCCCCGACTTGTTTCCATCACATCCCTTGCCATTGCGGCGGCGCTTTTCACCAGTTGTGGAAGCTCCGGTCTGGCGATCCTCCCCAAATCCAAAATCGGCTCGGCAGGTTCCGGCTTCGCCAGCCACGAAAAATTCGCCCTGCCCGGTCCGTCGTCTGCGGCGCTGGCGGCGGCCGCCGGCAAACCGCGCGACAAGCACTCGATGCCAGTGTATGCGTACAGCGAGCGCAACCGGATCGTGCGCACCACGGCCTACACAGCCGCCGAAGACGACCACCTGATCTACGGTAGCAGCAACGCCACCGGCACCGAACTCCGCTATAACAACCGCGTGCGCAGCGCTGCGGCCGACTGGTCGTTTTATCCGGTGGGAACCAC